>DMJJ01000092.1 GCA_003452185.1 Verrucomicrobiales bacterium
TAGAGCCAGCGCCGCAGCTCCTCCTTACGATCGGGGGAAAGCAGCGTACGGACCTCGGGGTGGTGCGCGCCGAGCCGCTGGAGCAGCTCGCCGCCGGGGCGCGTGATGTCGCAGGCAGTCGCCAGCGCCCGGCGCAGGGAGGTTTCCCCACCCCCCGGCATCGGCACCCCCTCCTCGCCGTCGCCCCCGAGAAGGGCGATGATCTCCTCGACCAGAGCCGGGCAATTGGAGGGGACCACCCCCAGGGCATCCCCCGCCTCGTATGAGAGGGACGATCCCTCGAGAGAGATCTCGAAGTGGCGGGTTTCCTTCTCCGATCCCTCCCCGTTGAGGCGTCGGTTGGCGAGGAGCCGCGCCGGAAACGGGCGGGCCTTGCCGAACCCCGTCGACGGGGGGGAGGCCGCCCCCCCGGGGCCCCCGGTCGGGGAGGGTTTCGGCCCGGCCGCATTGGGCGGGGTGAGCGCAGCGAGGACGGAGTCGATCCACCCTTTGGCAGCCGCCTCGTAATCGACGTCGCAGTCGGCCCGCGGGTGGATCCGGCGGGCGCCGAGGGCCCCCAGCCGTTCGTCGATGTTGCGGCCCGCGGCGCAGAACTCGGGATAGTTGCTGTCGCCGAGGGCGAGGACCGAGAACCCAAGGCGGTCGAGCGGGCGGGCGGCATCGCCCTGGAGCCAGAGCCAGAAGTCACGGGCGTTGTCGGGCATCTCGCCGTCGCCGTACGTACTGGTGACCACCAGGAGGTTTGTCTCCCGGGTCCAGTCGATCGAGCCATGCGCCGCGGCCTCCATCACCCGGGGCTCGCACCCCCGGGCGCGGGCTTCCGTGGCCACGCGCCGGGCCAGCTGTTCGGCGGTACCGGTCTGACTTCCGAACAGGATGAGGAGCGGGATCGGGGCGCGGCCCGAGTCAGGGGTCGCAGCCCCGGAGGCCCGGGTCTCTCCGGCGAGGAGGCCGGCGAGGTAGCCGTTCAGCCACTGGCGCTGGGCCGGGGTGAACGGAGCGTTCTCAGGGATGAGGGGCGTGAAGTCCAAGGCCCTTAGAAGTTGAGAGTCGCCTGCAGGTAGACGTAGTCCGCGTCCTGGGAGCCGCGGGTCGGGGCCGAGAGCGACTGCTTGATGTAGTCCCCGACGAAGAAGTGCCCGTAGCCGACCTCCAGCTGGGCGAACCGGCTGAGGGCGTAGCCCGCGATCAGGTCGCTCTCGGTGCCGACGAAGCTCCCGTACCCGGGATGGATCCCGTAGGCGGTGCCGGGGGTGGTGGCGATGCCGCCGCGGGGGGCGCCGGCGACGTTGTAGAAGTTGTCATGCGTGTTCGCGAGCCAGAAGGCATGGCCCTCGGCGGCGAGGCTCAGGCGGGGATGGGGCTTGATCTCAAAAATGCCCCGGATGTTGTGGATGTTCTGGAGGGAAACAAAATCCATGTACCCGTAAAACTTGTGGTTCGTGGGGAAAAGGTTCTCGAAGGTCCCGTGCTTGTTGTCATTCGGGTTGTCGTCGCCCGAGGCGTGGGAGTACTCGAGGCCGATCCGGGGGGATCCCCAGGTGTCGGCGAAGGTGTAGCCCCCCTGCGCCACCCCCATGTAGGCGAGGTGGTCGAGGCGCGCCGAGTTGACCCCGAGCCGGGTGTCGCGGAAGTCCCCGAATTGTCCGGCCACCTCGAAGGTGTAGTCCCAGGCCCCGGCCTCGCCCGGCTTCGGCTTCGGTTTGTTGAGCCGCGTCCCGAGGGTGTAGATGTCGCGGGCCCCGGGCTGCAGGGCCTGGGGGGCGGCCTCGGCGGCAAGGGCCTGGGGGCTGGAGTTCCGGGCCAGGAAGTAGAGGTCGAGCGTGTGCTTCGGGATCCGGGTGCTCGTGGCGTACATCCCCGAGAAGTAATCGTAGTCGTTGCTGACGTTGAACCGGCCATCCTCGGGAATCACGACCCGGGAGGAGAAGAAGTCCGCCCCGAACCATTCCGTCTGCCACCGGAGCTTCGCGGCATCGAACACCCGGCCGAGGTTGTTCCAGCCAAAGGCGCCGACCAGGCGCTCCTCGCCGTAGGAGAGCTCCTGGCGCCCGAGCTTCAGGGAGAGGGGAAACTCCTTGTGGTTCCCCAGGCTGAGGTAGGCCTGGTGGAGATCGAAGGTGTCGGACTCGGGCCCGTCGCCCGTCCTGGGGAGGGTGCCGGCGACGGCAGGGTTGTTGGCGTAGGCGAAGCGCTCGTCGCCGCTGGCGATGCTGCTGCGCCCCTCGACCATCGCCCCCCACCACCGGTCGGTGTAGGCCGCGCGCAGGCGGATCCGGGTGAGGGAATAGTCGTTGTAAACGTCGGCCCCGCGGTCCCGGAAGTCGAGCGAGGTCGTCGCCCCCGCCCCGACGCCGGGGATTCCGAACCCTTCCTTGAGCTCGTATCGGAACCGGACGCTCCCGCCGATGTCCCACTTGCTCATGTAGGGATCGTTCTGTCGAAGGGCTTCGTTGAGGAACCCGGCAAACGGGGCCGGAGGGGGCGGCGGGGCGTACTGGGCGGAGGCGGGATGGAGGGAGGAGAGGGCGACGGCGCCGGCGGCGAGGGTCTTGAAGGTGGGGTTCATTCTGGTTTGGCTGGTGGGTTGGGTGGGGTGTGCCTGCCCGTCATGCGAGGTCAGGCGGGATTCATGGGGGCTTCGATGTCAGCTGGCGCCCGCCGGCGGACGGCGGGAGGCGACGCGCTCGCGGAGGGCGGGGGCGGCGCGGCGGTCCCCTTCCGGTGGGCGCGAACCTCGAGGAACTGGATGAGCTCCTCACGGAGCTTGTAGTAGTCGGGATGCTCCATGACCGCCTTGCGCTCGCGGGGCCGGGGGAAATCGACCTCGATGACCTCGCCCACCTCGGCGGCCGGGCCATCGGTCATGCAGACGATCCGGTCGGAGAGAAACAGCGCCTCGTCGACGTCGTGCGTCACCATGAGGGCGGTGATCCGGTTGCGACGCCAGAGCTCGATCAGGACCTGCTGCAGCTCGTAGCGGGTGAGGGAGTCGAGCATCCCGAAAGGCTCGTCCAGCAGGAGCATCTTCGGCTTGAGGGCGAACGCGCGGGCGATGCCGACGCGCTGGCGCATCCCCTGGGAGAGCTCCGAGGGTCTCTTGTGCAGCGAGTCGCCGAGGCCCACCACCGTGAGGTAGTAGGTGGCAATCTGGGCCCGCTCCTCGCGGCTCGCGGTGAAGAACACCTGGTCGACCCCGAGCATCACGTTCTCGAACGCCGTCATCCAGGGAAGAAGGCAGGGGGATTGGAACACGACGCCGCGGTCGGGGCCGGGGCCGGCGAGCTCCTTGCCGGCGAGGATGATCCCCCCGCCGCTCGGCTCGCTCAGGCCGGCGAGCATCGAGAGCACGGTCGATTTTCCGCACCCCGAGTGCCCGATGAGGCTGATGAACTCCCCCTTGCGGATGTTGAGGTTGAAGTCCTTCACGATCACCGCCGGGCCCCTGGGGGTCGGGTAGGTTTTCGTGAGTCCGGAGAGCTGGCAGTAATCACTCATGGGCGGCGGGGTGGAGCGCGGGCTGGCGGGGGCTTGTCACTCGATCTCCACCTTCTCCTCCCGGATCTCGTGGGACCGCCGCGGCAGGCGGCGGCCGCCCTGGGGCGATCTGGGGAGGTTCAGATCCTCGGGCTCGATGTCGGGCAGGACCAGCTTCCGGGTCACCGTCGCGTGGGGGCGGTGGCGGGAGGCGAGGAGGAACTCGGTGACGTCGCGGCGGAGCTGCTTGAAGTGCGGGTCGTGATTGATCTCCTTCCGGTTCCGGGGCCGGGGGATGTCGATGGTGAACGAGGGGCCGAGGGTCGCCCCGGGCCCGGCGGTCAGGGGGATGATGCGATCGGCGAGGTAGATCCCTTCGTCGGGATCGTTCGTGATCAGCACCACCGTCTTGTGGGTCTCCTCGCGGATGCGCGAGATCTCGTCCTGGAGGGTGGCCCGCGTGAGCGCATCGAGCGCCCCCAGGGGCTCGTCGAGCAGAAGGATCTGGGGATCCATGGCCAGGGCGCGGGCCACGGAGACGCGCTGCCTCATCCCGCCGGAGAGCTCGGAGGGCTTCTTGTCGCGCGCCGGGGTCAGGTTCACCATCGCGATGTGGCGCTCGACCTGCTCCCGCCGTCGCGTGGCATCCCAGGCGGGGTTCACCTGGTCGACCGCCAGGGCGATGTTCTCGTACACCGTGAGCCACGGGAGGAGGGAGTAGTTCTGGAAGACGATCCCGCGGTCCGGCCCGGGCCCCGTGACCGGCCGCCCCTCGAGCCTCACCTCCCCGGAGTCGGGACGCAGGAGCCCCGCGATCAGGCTGATGAGGGTCGTTTTTCCGGCGCCGGAGAACCCGACGATCGCCACGAACTCCCCCCTGGCGATGCAGAGATCGACGTCGCAGAGCACCGGCGAGCCGTTGAACGCCTTGCTGACCTTGCTGAGCTCGAGGAGGGACATGGTTCAGATTGATTTGAATCGCGCCTCAATCAGGCTCATCAGCCGGTCGAGGATGAAGCCGACCAGCCCGATGGTGATGATCGAGAGAATGATGTGTTCGTAGACCAGGGCGTTGTATTCCTGCCAGAGGAACCCCCCGACGCCAGGTCGTCCGGTGAGCATCTCGGCGGCGACGATCACGAGCCAGGCGATCCCCAGGCTGAGCCGGAACCCGGTGAACATGTAGGGGAGCGTCGCGGGGATCAGCACC
Source organism: Verrucomicrobiales bacterium (assembly GCA_003452185.1). Taxonomy (GTDB): domain Bacteria; phylum Verrucomicrobiota; class Verrucomicrobiia; order Limisphaerales; family UBA11320; genus UBA11320. The sequence goes on from DMJJ01000092.1 coordinate 4,688, forward strand.
TTGAAGAGTGTTTTCGTGCGGGAGAGCTTCAGCACCCGCGCCACGTTGAGGTAGTCCTGGGGGATGGCCCGCACCCCGACCGCGGTGTTGAGGACCGTGGGCCACATGGAGCAGATGGCGATGGTGAAAAGCGCGCCGAGGGTTCCGGCCTCCTTTCCGGCGTCGAGGAACAGGACGAGCCCGAGCGGGAGCCAGGCCAGAGGCGACACCGGCCGGAGGATCTGGATGATCGGGTCGAAGGTCTTGGTGAACACCTTGGAGAGCCCGAGCAGGAATCCGATGGGGGTGCCGATCAGGAGGGCCAGGCCGTAGCCCTTGGCCACCAGGAGGAGCGAGTACCAGGTGAACCGGGCGATCCCCTGGTCCATCTCGCCCCGCTTGGCGAAGGGCTCAAGGATGTAGATGCGGCTGGCCTGCCAGGTCTCGACCACGCTGGGAAGGGCCGGGATGAGGCCGACGCGCTCCTCGCTCACGACCTTGCCCTCGGCATCCTTCCTGGCGGCCTTCCTGCCGGAGACGGCCTGCCAGCCGCCGAGCACCAGCAGGATCCCGAGGAGGGGAAGGATCAGCCAATCGAGCTTGAACGAGCGCATGAGGGGAGTTGGAGGTTGGGAGTTTGGGGTTGGGTGGGTTGGTTTCGCGGCCCTCCGGAGGGCTCACCCTTTCACGTTGTGGACGGGGAAGCTCCGTGCATAGGCCTCGAGATCCGCCGAGGGGTCGAAGGTAACCCCGTCGAAGAGGGTTTCCTTGTCGTTGTTGAGGCCTCCGTGGGCGAAGCCGATCTCCTTCATCGCCTCCTCATAGAGGTCGGCGCGCATGACCCGCCTCGCCACCCCCTCGTAGTCGGGGGCCGCGGGGACCAGCCCCCAGCGTCGATACTGGGAGAGAAACCATTTGGCGTACTTGGGCTGCGGGTAGTTGCAATTCCGCCGGCTGAAGTGCATGGGGAACTCATCCTGCCGGGTGCGTCCGTCCCCGTAGTCGAGCTTCCCCAGGAGGCGTCCCAGGATGGTCTTGGCGTCGCAGTTGATGTAGGTCGGCTTGGAGACGATGTCGCACTGCTCGGGACGGTTGTTCAGATCGTCGAGCCAGAGGCTCGCCTCATGGAGCGCCTTGAGGACGGCCTTGACGGTTTTCGGGTTTGCCGTGGCAAACTCCTCCGTGAAGGCGCAGACTTTCTCGGGGTGATCCTTCCAGATGTCCTGCGTGGTGAGGGAGGTGAACCCGATGCCGTCGGCAATTGCCCGCGCGTTCCACGGCTCTCCGACGCAGAAGCCGTCCATCTTGCCGATCCTCATGTTCGCGACCATCTGGGGGGGCGGGATGGTGATGAGGCTGACCTGCTTGTCGGGGTTGATGCCCCCGGCGCCCAGGTAGTAGCGCATCCACATGGCGTGGGTCCCGGGCGGGAAGGTCATCGCGAAGGTCAGTGGCTCGCCCAGCTTCCTGGCCTGCTCCACAAAGGGGAGGATGGCCTTGGGATCCGCGCCCACCTTCCCCTTCCACTCGGACTTGAGGGTGATGGCCTGGCCGTTGCGGTTCATGATCCAGGGGATGACCATCGGCTTCCTGGCCGATCCTGCCAGCCCGAGCGTCGAGGCCAGCGGCATCCCGAGGAGCATGTGGGTCGCCTGGATCGATCCCGTGCTGAGGCTGTCGCGGATGGCGGCCCAGTTCGCCCCCTTGGTGACGGTCGACTCGATGCCGTGCTTCTTGAAGAGCCCCTTCTCGTGGGCGATGACGATCGGGGAGCAATCGGTCAGGGCGATCATCCCGAAGTTGATCCGGGCGGTTTCAGGGGCGTCGCTGGCGTGGACCGAGCCGACCCAGCCACGGGGCAGGCCGGCCAGGAGGGTTCCCAGGGTGAGGCCCCGGGCGGTGCGGCGGAGGAACCGGCGGCGGGTGGAACGGGCGTCAAGGGAGGGATGTAATCGGTTCATGGGGGAATGGGGTTCGGGTGGCGTTCTGAAAAAGATCGGCGCGGAAGAGATCGGCTGGGCCGGCGGCAGCCGCGGATCGGGGCGGGAGGAGCCCGACCTTCACAAGGTTTGCCAGCACCCACTCGGCCCCGGCCGAAGTGGGCTCATGGACCCGGGCGTCGAACGGGGCCGCGGTGCCCGACTCCTCGAAGCAGGCGGCCAGGGCCGGCTCCGGGACGTTGAGATACCCGGGCCGGGCCAGCGTCTCGACAAGGCGCCCGCGGTTTTCCGGCGCGACGCAAAACCGGCACGCCTCCAGGAGGGAGCGGATCAGGCCGGCGTGCTCATCCGCCCGGGCCTCGGCGAACTCCCGACGCACCATCAGCACCTTCTCCGGGTGGCCGGGGGCGATCTGCGCGCTCCCGGCCACCCGGCCTCCGGCACGGGCAAGGGTGGCCACGGAGTTCCACGGCTCACCGGCACAGAATCCGTCGAGATGCCCGGCCTTGAGGTTCCCGGGCATCTGGGGCGGAGGAACCACCACCAACCGGACATCGCGGTGCGGGACAAATCCGGAGGACTCGAGCCAGGCGTGGAGCAGGAAGTGGTGACACGAGTAAAGGAACGGGATCCCGAACACGAGCGGCTCGTTTCGACCCGCCGACCACTCGCGCAACCCCCGGCCATCCCGGACCCCGCTGCGAAGGAGGGGGGCGGAGAGGGTGATGGCGTTGCCCCCGACTCTCAGGACAAGCCCCGTGAGGCAGTCGATGGGGACGGAGCCAAGCCCCCGGCTCGCCGCGAAGAGCATCGGCGCCAGGGCGTGCACGGCATCGAGCTCCCGGTAGAGGAGCTTCTCCCGGACCGTCGCCCACCCGATCTCCCGATGGAGCTGCACCTGGAGCCCATTGGCCTCAAAGAGACCAAGCTCCCGGGCCATGATCAGGGGGGCGGAGTCGAAGAGCGGAACGAACCCAAGCCGCAGCCGCCGCCCCCCGGAGGAGGAAGGTCCGGCGGGGCGGCGGCTTTGGGCAATTCGCGACAACGTTCGCATCCGGATCCCTCCTGTCGCGAGTCGTGTGCCAAGTGGTCCGATGCCTGCTATAAACGGAGTCGATTGTCATTATGGCACTCATAGACCCCATTTATACATGACGGAACCGATCGACAGCAGGCAGCTCAGGGCGTTTGCGAGCATCGCCCGCACGGGGTCGTTCACGCAGACCGCGCGGGAGCTCCATCTCTCCCAGCCGGCGGTGAGCCACTCGATCAAGATGCTGGAGGAGGAGATGCGGTGTCGCCTTTTGGACAGGATGGGCAAAAGCGTGAGCCTGACCCAGGCCGGGGAGCAGTTCCTGGAGTACGCGCACCGGATTCTGCGGGATATGGAGGCCGCCCGGGAGCGGATCGGGGAGCTGGGGAAGTGGGGTCACGGACGGCTGCGGCTCGGGGCGAGCCCCACCGCGTGCCAGTACATCCTCCCGTCGGTGCTGCGGGAGTTTCGGGAGAGCTTCCCGCAGTGCGTGATCCACATCGAGCCGGGGGACACGGCCAGGATCCAGGAGCTCCTCCATCAGAACCGCGTCGATCTGACGCTGGCACCCGACCCCCCGCCGCAAAGCGAGCTGGAGTTTCGTCCCATGTTCACCGACGAGCTCAAGTTCCTGGTCAGCCCGCTTCACCCCTGGGCCATTGAGGGCCAGGTGGAGCGGGGGACGATCAAATCGCAGCGGTTCATCCTGTACACCCGGACAAGCCAGCTCTCGGGGCTGATCGATCAGTATTTCCGGGCGGAGCGGATCACGCTCTCGGCGCAGATCGAGCTCGGGAACATGGAGGCGATCAAGGAGCTCGTGAAGCTCGGCCTTGGGGTGAGCATCCTTGCCCCATGGGTCGCCGCGAAGGAGCTGGCCGAGGGGTCGCTCTGCGCCCTGCCGGTCGGGCGGCGCAAGCTGACGCGTCGATGGGGAATCCTGAGCCGGAAGGCCCAGCGACTCTCACTCGCGCAGGAAACCTTCGTCGGGCTCTGCCAGGCGGTGACCGAGTCCTTTGGGACACGGTGAGCGCCCCCGGCCCGCGAGGTCAGCCGAGCAGGCCGCGGGGGCCCCACCAGGCCACGGCCATGCCGTAGATCAGGTCGAGCCAGAAGATCGAGCCGAGGGCGCCGAGGTAGATCAACCCGACGAGGGGGGTGCCGACGATGCGCGCCAACACCGGGGAGCCCCCCTCCCAAAGTGCCTGCCACAGACTCTTGGCGTCGCCAGTGCTCGGGAACGAATGCATCGCCACCGAGATCGCCAGCCAGATCAGGATTCCCCCGAGCACCCCGGGATGATCGAGATCGCGGGCATGCCGCGTTGCGACGAGCCCAAGGAAGAACCCCGCGGATGAGTTGACCATCAGCGGGCCGAAGCCGATCAGCATCTGCTTCCAGATCGAGGTCGGGCGCTCGTGCAGGACATATCCAGCGGGGTTGCCAAAGCGAAAGTAGCAGACCTCGCGCACGGCGGTGCCGGTCAGCCGGCACAACACCTGGTGGCCGAACTCGTGGACGATAACGCCGGGGAAGGTGAGCCAGGTGATGATGAATCCGGGGATCATGCGAGGTTGGGGTTGGAGTTGAAGTTGGAGTTGAAGTTGGAGTTAGTGCGGAAACGGGCGGCCGAGACGGGCGTCATTGTCATGGTTATTGTCATCGTCATCCTCGGCAGGAGGGGATGCGGATGGTGGCGGGTCATGCCAGAGCGTGGCTCAGGGCCCGGAAGGTCCAGAACAGCACGATCACGACCGCTGTGGCGATTCCGCAGATCAGATACCCGAGCCGTCGGGAGAAGACGAAGCCGAACCCGGCGATGGCGGTGACCAGGGAGAGCGCACCGACGATGACCGTCCAGACCACCATGTCGCAGAGGGTGAGCAGCGTCCGGATCCGCTCCGGGGCGAGGTTGACGTTCGCCTTTCGGCCGGTGGCCGGGAGGAGCACGGCATCGAGTGCTGTCGCGAAGATGAACGTGAGGCTCGCGACGCAGAGCATGGAAAAGAGAAACTGGTGGAGCCGGTCGCGGCTGGGACCGACGAGAATTGCCACGACACCGCTCATCGAGAACGCCCCGAGGATGGTGGCGACCAGGAGGAGTTGGGTGAGGATCTCACGCTTGTAGGAGAGGATGTCGAGGAGGGAGGCCATGGATCCGCGGATAGCGGTAGGGACGTCCCTCGGCCCCCTGGACTGCAGCGATGATGGCAAGGACCATGGAGGCGACGCCCAGCGCGAGGAGGAGCGGGGCCCCCACAAACACGAGCACGAGCGGAATGCACCCCAGGGCGTAAAGGGCGAGGGAGATCTGGAAGTTCAGGGCCTCCTTGGCATGGTGGGCGATTGGGGCTGAGTCCTCCTTTTTGACGAGGTAGACAATGAGCGGCAGGAGAATGCCGACCCCGAAGAAGAGGGAGAGATGGGAGAGGACGACCCAGAGCTTCTCATCGCTTTTCAAGAGCGACGGGGGGGAGGCGGTCGGGGGGGGCATGGTGTGAGGGAGATTGCCGAGGCCTCCCCGGGAATACAAGGCGAACCGCCCGGGCGCTCCCTCCCCTGTAGCCACCGACGTCAGGAGGTGGGCCCGCCGCAGGGCGGGCCTCCCCACTCCTCGGCACGCAGGGCCGCTGTTGCTCAGCTGTGGTGCTGGGGCATGCTCACGCCCACGACCTCGTGACCTCGGTCGCTACAGACGAAGAGAGGGAGCCTCCGCCCCTCTCCCCCTCCCCTGTAGCCACCGACGTCAGGAGGT
>DMJJ01000020.1:0-5631 GCA_003452185.1 Verrucomicrobiales bacterium
GCTCATGTTGGCCAGGAACTGCGCCTTCACCCGGGCGGACTCCAGGGCGGCCTCGCGGGCCGACTCCCGCGCCTGCTCGGCCAGCTTGCGGGCCGTGATGTCCTCCACACTCCCCTCGTAATAAAGGAGGTTTCCCCGGACATCACAGACGCTGCGGGCGCTCTCCGAGATCCAGATCACGTCGCCGTTCAGCTTGTAAATCTGCGACTCGAACCCGGTCACCCCGCCCTTCTCCCGCATGAGCCGCCGGAATTCCTCGCGGCGGTTCGGATCGACGTACAGCTGGTGCTGAATGTCGGTCATCGCCGACATCAGCTCCTCGGCGGAGTCATACCCGTACATCTGGGCCAGCGACCGGTTGGCGCTCAGATAATGCCCGTCGGGCGTGGTCTGGAAGATCCCCTCAACGGAGTTCTCCACGATGTTCCGGTACTTCTCCTCCGCCTGGCGCAGAGCCTGCTCAGTCCGCTTCAGCGGGGTGATGTCGCGGGAGAGCCCGACAATCCCGGTGATCAGCCCGCGGTGGTTGTAGATCGGCACCTTCGTCACGGCCGACCACACCTCCTGCCCCTGTGCGTCGCCGTGCTGCTGCACCTTGTTGATCAGCGGCTGCCCGGTCTGGATGATCCGCTGCTCCTCCTCGAAGTACCCCTGCGCCTGCTCCTGCGGATAGTAGTCGAAGTCGGTCTTGCCGATCACCTCGTCCGGGTGCTGGAACCCGAGGCTCGTGAACATCGAGGCGCTGCACCGGATGAACCGGGACTGGGCGTCCTTGAAGAAGATCCGGTCCGGGATGTGGTCCAGCAGCGCCCGCAGGAGATCGCGCTCATGGGCCAGGGCCTGCTCCGTGCGGCGCTGCTCGGTGACGTCCCAGAAGATCCCCTGCACCCCCGCCACCTGCCCCCGTGGGTCGATGAGCGGGGTTTTCACCACCTGCACAAACCCCTTGCTCCCGTCGGCCCGGAGATGCTCCTCCACCGCCTCGAACGGGATTCGGGAGCCCATCACCCGCTGGTCGTCGGCCGCGTACTTTTCCGCCAGCTCCGCGGGAAAGAAATCGAAATCCGTCCGCCCGCACAGCTCCTCCAGCGACCGCCCGACCTCGGACAGGAAGTTTCGGCTCGCGAAGGTGAAGCGCCCCTGGAGGTCCTTGCGGATGATCCTCTGGGGAAGGGTCTCCACCAGCGCCTGGAAGAAGGCCTCCGAGGTCTTGAGCGCATCCTCCGCCCTCCGGTGCTCCTCGAAGATCCGCGACAGCTGCACCAGGTGGCGGCGGAGCTCGAGCTGCGTCATCACCTGGCGGGAGAGGATCCGGAGGTTTTCCACCACCCCCTCGGCAAGCTCGACCGGCTCGCGGAACTTTAGCCCCAGGGTCCCGATGGCGAACCCGTCCATCGTGAGGAGCGGGGCGCCGCAGTACCCCCGCACATGCGGCTCGTCGAGCACAAGCCGGAGATGCCGCACGCGGGCGTCCCTCACCGTGTCGGGCACCAGCAGCACGTCGGTCTGCTGGACCGTCAGGTTGCAAAAGGACTCCTGCCGGGGGATCTCCGTGGCCGTGAAGTTGAGTCGGGACTTGAACCAGACCCGCTCGCTGTCGACGAACGAGATCACCGCCATCGGCGCGCCGGCCAGCTGGGCCGCCAGCCGCGAGAGCTCGTCAAACGCGACCTCCGGCAGGGTGTCCAGGATCGCGTAACGACGAAGCGCCGCAAGGCGCCGGGGCTCCAGTCCTTCTTGGGAGTTCTTGCTCACGGTGAAAGTCAGGCCGACCGGATGCATCCTCGGGCGTCCCCCGGCCGTTTGGCAAGCCGCTACTGGGGGGGGGAGGAGCCCGCCCCCCCCACGACGACCCGCCCGGCGGCTTCACCCACGATCTGCGGGGTTGTCGTCCGCGCCCGGCTGCGCTACATCTCACGGCCCGGACGGCCAGAGGTCGACGGATGACTTATGCCAAAACTGACGATTTTGCCCACCAACGCCTCCGCGGAGGTCGACCCCGGGGAGCTGCTCATCGAAGCCGGGGAGAAGGCCGGGATCGAGATGGAGGCCGGGTGCTTCAACTGCTCCTGCGGGACCTGCGTCGTCGAGGTCGTCAGCGGCATGGAGAACCTCGAGGCCCCCACGCCGGAGGAGCTCGACGTCCTCGACCAGTGGAACAAGGACCCGGAAAAGTTCCGCCTCACCTGCTGCGTCCGGATCCGCAACGGGGATGTCACCCTCCGCCAGGCCCACTGACCCCCTCCCGCCAGGAGAATGAAATTCGGCGCCCACATGCCCGCGGCCGGCGGGCCTTCCAAAGCCCTGGAGCGCGGCATCGCGATCGGGTGCGAGGTCGTGCAGCTGTTCGTGAAGAACAACATGCAGTGGTTCGGCAAGCCCCACGCCCCGGAGGAGCTCGCCCGCCACGCGAACCTCCTCGCCTCGGACCGCCTCGCCTGCGTGTTCGGCCACACCGGGTACCTCATCAACCTCGGGGCCCCGGAGGGGGAGAACCGTGAGAAGTCGATCAAATCGCTGATCCAGGAGATCCACCTCGCCACCACCCTCGGGGTTCCGTTCCTGGTCCTCCACCCCGGCGCCCACCTGGGGGCGGGCGAGGCCGCCGGGATGCACCAGATCGTGTCAGGCCTGGACGAGGTGTTCCGGGCCACGGCCGATTCCCCGGTCCGGATCGCCCTCGAGAACACCGCCGGCCAGGGGACCTGCCTCGGACACGAGATCCGGCACCTCGCCGAGATCTACCAGCGGGTAAAGTCGCCGGGGAGGCTCGGGATCTGCCTCGACACGGCCCACTTTTTTGAAGCGGGATACGATCTCCGCACCCCCGCGGGGTGGGACAAGGGGATTGGCGAGGTGGAATCGATGATCGGCCTGAAGGAGATCCTCGCCTTCCACCTCAACGACTCGAAGACTCCTCTTGGCTCCCGCGTCGACCGCCATGCCGGCATCGGCCAGGGACACATCGGCCTGGAGGCGTTCCGACCGATCGTCAACGATCCCCGGTTCCACGATCTCCCCGGATGCCTCGAGACTCCAAAGTCACCCGATCTCCACGAGGATGTCGAGAACCTCGCCCTCCTCCGCGGGCTGGTCGCGGAACCCGCCCGAAAGCGACGTCCTGCGAGAGCGTAGCCCCCGTCCCCGTGCCGGTCAGCCCTCGAGGTCGGCCAGCGCCGACTCCATCTCCGCCTGGGGGCCCTCGTGATGCTGTGCCACCGCGAGCTCCAGACCTCGACGAAAGGAGGCCCGGGCCGCCGCCCGATCCCCCAAGGCCAGCTCACACTTGCCGATCAGGATCTGGACCAGCATCCAGTCAGGTTTCCGGGCGAGGGCCTCCACCAGGTGCCCCTTGGCCTCCGCAAACCGCCCGGCGTCGAATAACGCCTTCCCCAGGCTGAACCGCGCCAGGTTGTTCCCCGGGTTCTGCTCCAACATCTTTTGAAACCGCTCCACCGACTCGCTCATGCCACGGAGCGTAGCGGACCAGGCCGGCGGGGTTACAGCAGGAAACGAGAAGCGGGCGCCCACTCAAGGCTGGCCTCCCGGCCGGTGCCCCCCTAGGATCCCCGCTCCTGACGAAAACCATGAGCCTATGAAAGAGTACAAGATTGCAGCCCTGGCCGGCGACGGCATCGGACCCGAAGTGATGCAGGAAGCCATCCGCGTCCTGCGCGCGGTCGAGAAGGCGTTCGGCCTCCCGTTCGCCATCACGGAAGCCCCGGTGGGCTGGGCCGGAATCGACGCCGCGGGGAAGGCCCTGCCCGACGCCACGCTCGCCCTCTGCAAGGCCTCCGACTCAATTCTCTTTGGCTCCGTGGGGCTCCCCGACCGCGATCCCACCATCCCCAAGGAGGAGCGGCCCGAGCGGGCAGCCCTCCTCCGGATCCGCAAGGAATTTGGGCTCTTCGCCAATCTTCGCCCCGTGCAGCTTCCCAAGGCCCTCAGCCACGCCTGCCCCCTCCGCCCCGAGCGCCAGGGGGATGGAATCGACGTCCTCGTGGTGCGCGAGTTGACGGGGGGGATGTATTTCGGCCAGCCGAAGAAGACCGAAACCCTCTCCGAGGGGGTCCAGCGGGCCATCGACACCATGGTCTACACGACCCCGGAAATCGAACGGATCGCCCACGTCGCATTCCGGGCAGCGAGGCTCCGTCGCAAGAAAGTGACCAGCATCGACAAGGCCAATGTCCTTGAGAACGGCATCCTCTGGCGGGAGGTGGTGACGCGCATCGGGAAGCAGTACCCGGACGTCGCCCTCGAACACATGTTCGTCGACAACGGGGCAATGCAGCTGATGCTCCGGCCGACCCAGTTCGACGTCATGCTGTGCGAGAATATGTTTGGCGACATCCTCAGCGACGAGGCGGCGGCGCTCGCCGGCTCCCTCGGCATGCTCCCCAGCGCGAGCCTCGGAACGACCTCCGGAGAGCAGACCTTCGGGTTTTACGAGCCGGCAGGCGGCACCGCCCCGGACATCGCCGGGAAGAACCTCGCCAACCCGATCGCCCAGATCCTCTCCACCTCGCTCCTGCTCCGCTACAGCTTCGGGCAGAATGAGGCGGCCGCGGCCATCGACCGCGCAGTGGCTGAGGTGATCGCCTCGGGCCTTCGAACGGGCGACATCTACAGCCCGGCGGATGCCACAGCCCGCAAGGTTGGCACCCTCGAGATGGGAACCGCCATCGCCGCGGCCATCCGCAGGTAGACGGCGCTCACTCAACCAGAATCACCCGGTAAAATCGCTGGCCAGCGGGCTGAATCGAATCCTCGTGGCTGGCCATCACCCCGGTCGCGGTGACGTCCCCGGGAAGATCGCTCCAGACCTGCGCCCCCAGGTCCGTCGCATACTGAACCCGGTACACCCGGCCGACACAGGCCTGCCAGTTCAGCGTCAAGCTGACCCCGTCGCTCGTGACCGACAGGATCTTGAGCGGAGGCCCGACATCGATCTGGAAGGTCCGCGTCGCATCGAGAGGCGGGAGCCCGTCGTCCACCACACGGATGGTGATCGCATGCCCTCCCGGAGGGGCATCCAACGGGACACTCCAACTGAACACCCCCGTGCCCGCATCAATCACGGCGCCAGCCGGGGCTCCCGGATCAAGCGAATAGGCAAGATGGTTCGCCGGCTGGTCGGGATCCGTCCCCACGGCCGTCAGCAGGACTCTCCCGCCCGCATGCACGCACTGATCCGGAATCACAGCGAGCGACGGAGCCGAATTATTCCGGTTAACCGTGATCCGAACTGATTCCGAGGCGCTCAACGGCGGCACCGCGTCGTCCGCCACCCGCACAACCACCGTGTAGTCGCCCGCCGCAAGGTCCACCGCCGGCGTCCAGGAGAACACCCCCGCCGGAGTCATCACCGCCCCGGCAGGAGCACCAGGATCGAGCGTGTACGTCAAGGTTTGCACCGGCAGATCCGCGTCCGTCGCCACCGCCGTAAAGGTCAGGAGACTTCCAGCCTTCACCCCTTTGTCTCCGATCGCCGCCAGCACCGGCGCCACGTTCACCTCATTCACCGTCACCTGGATCGTCTCAAACGCGCTCAACGCTGGCGTCCCGTCATCGGTCACGCGCACCGTGATCGAGTAGGTTCCAGGTCCCTGCGCCTCCGTCGGCGTCCAG
>DMJJ01000020.1:5964-6779 GCA_003452185.1 Verrucomicrobiales bacterium
ATCGACGCACCCGCTGGCGCTCCTGCATCCAGCGTATACTTCAAGGTCTGCGCGGGCAGATCGGCATCCGTCGCCGTCGCCGTGAACGTCAGCAACACCCCCTCGTTCACACCCTTGTTCCCGATCGCCGCCAACACCGGCGCCACATTCACTTCATTCACTGTCACCTGAATCGTCTCAAACGCACTCAAAGCCGGCGTCCCGTCATCGGTCACGCGGACCGTGATTGCGTAGGTCCCGGGTCCCTGCGCCTCCGTCGGCGTCCAGGTGAAGAGTCCACCCGGGGTAATCGATGCACCCGCTGGCGCTCCTGCATCCAGCGTGTACTTCAAGGTCTGCGCGGGTAGATCGGCATCCGTCGCCGTCGCCGTGAACGTCAGCAACACCCCCTCGTTCACACTCTTGTTCCCAATCGCGCCCAGCACCGGCGCCACGTTCACCTCATTCACCGTCACCTGGATCGTCTCAAAGGCGCTCAACGCAGGTGTCCCGTCATCGGTCACGCGGACCGTGATTGCGTAGGTCCCGGGCCCTTGCGCCTCCGTCGGCGTCCAGGTAAACAGGCCGGCAGCCGTGATCGATGCACCCGCAGGGGCTCCTGCATCCAGCGTATACTTCAAGATCTGCGCGGGCAGATCGGCATCGGTCGCCGTCGCCGTGAACGTCAGCAACACCCCCTCGTTCACACTCTTGTTCCCAATCGCCGCCAGCACCGGTGCCACGTTCACTTCGTTCACCGTCACCTGGATCGTCTCAAAGGCACTCAACGCCGGCGTCCCGTCATCGGTCACGCGCACCGTGATCGCGTAGGTCCC
>DMJJ01000020.1:7098-7266 GCA_003452185.1 Verrucomicrobiales bacterium
TCGGCGTCCAGGTGAACAGGCCGGCAGTCGTCATCGACGCACCCGCCGGCGCTCCCGCATCCAGCGTATACTTCAAGGTCTGCGCGGGCAGGTCGGCATCGGTCGCCGTCGCGGTGAACGTCAGCAACACCCCCTCGTTCACACTCTTGTTCCCGATCGCCGCCAACA
>DMJJ01000521.1 GCA_003452185.1 Verrucomicrobiales bacterium
GGCGGCTGGAGTTTTTGGGGAGGCGTGACCGGCAGGTGAAGGTGAGGGGATATCGAGTGGAGCTGGGGGAGGTGGAAAGCGTGCTGAAGGAGCACGAGGGGGTGAGGGACGGGGTGGTGGAGGTGAAGGGGGGGGAGTTGGTGGGGTATGTGGTGCCGAGGGATGGGAGGGGAGCGGCGCTGAGCGGAGGGAAGACGTGGCGTGTGGGAGGAGGCGCGGGGCTGAGGGTGGCGCACGTGAACCGGAACGAGACGGAGTATATTTTTCGGGAGATTTTCGAGCTGCAGGCGTATGGGAGGCACGGAGTGAGGGTGGGAGCCGGGGGGGTGGTGTTGGACGTGGGAGCGAACATAGGGATGTTCAGCGTGTTCATGAACCTGACGGTGGCCGGGGTGAGGGTGTATGCGTTTGAGCCGAACCCGGTGGTGTATGAGGCGCTGAGGAGGAACCTGAAGGCGTATGGGGAGGAGGGGAGAAGCGAGGGGATGAAGTGCGGGATGGGGAGGGAGAGCGGGGAGGCGGAGCTGACATTTTACGAGGGGTTTTCGCTGTTGAGCGGTTTTCACGCGGAGGAGGCCGTGGAGAGGGAGGTGGTGAAGAACTACGTGAAGAACCAGCAGAGGGGGAGCGGGCGGAGCGAGGCGGAGCTGGAGAGGGAGGCAGAGGAGCTTGTGGCGGGTCGGTTTGAGGCGAAGCGGATGAAGGCGCGGATCTGGACGGTGGGGGAGTTTATGAAGGAGAGGGGCATAGGGGAGGTGGAGTTGCTGAAGGTGAACGTGGAGAAGAGCGAGAGGGAGGTTTTGGAGGGAGTGGGGAAGGAGAACTGGGGAAAGATCCGGCAGGTGGTGGTGGAGGTGGATGTGAAGGGGCACGTGGAGCCGATCGTGGAGCTGCTGAAGGGGCAGGGGTATGAGGTGGAGGTGGAGCAGGACCGGCTGCTGGAGAGGACGGAGCTGTGCTACGTGTATGGGATCCGGCCCGGGCCGAAAGGGAGGCTGGAGAGGGGGAAGAGCGGGCAGGTGGAGGTGAAGTGGCCCGAGGTGAGGGTTCCAGAGGCCGAGGAGCTGAGGGAGCATGTGGGGAGGAGGCTGCCCGAGCACATGGTGCCCAGGAGGTATGTGTACCTGGAGAAGATCCCGCTGACGGGGAACGGGAAGGTGGACCGGGGCGGGCTGCCGGATCCCGAGCAGGAGGGGATGGGGGGAGCGGGTGTGAGGGAGGCGCGGGAGAAGAGGGGTCCCCGCAACGAACAGGAACGGATCATCGCCGGGATCTGGGAGGAGGTGCTGGGGGTGAAGGGAATCGGCGTGCAGGACGACTTCTTCGAGCTGGGGGGACACTCCCTCCGCGCCACCCAGGTCGTCTCCAGAATCTCCCAGGCGTTCCAGATCCGACTCCCGTTGCGGACATTCTTCGAATCGCCTACGGTGGAGGGGCTCGCCATGACCGTGGAAAGGATCCTCATGGAGGAAATCGCCTCGATGGATGACGCGGAAGCGGCGCGCCTGGCGGATGGCGTATAGCTGCTCCGTTCTGTATGGGAAACGAACTCGATCCTGAACAGCGTCGGACGAACCTCTCGGCGGCCAAGCAGGCCCTGCTCGAGCGGCGGCTTCGTGGCGACTTTCGGCGGGATTCGGTGCGCGACGGGATCCCGCGACGGGCTCCGGGAAGCGCGGCCCCCCTCTCATTTTCCCAGCGACGCCTCTGGTTTCTCGACCGGCTCGAGCCGGGCAGCAAGGCCTACAACATTCCCCTTTGCCGGCGGATCGAGGGCCCGCTCGATGTGGAGGCCCTCCGCCGGAGCCTGACGACGATCCGGGCCCGTCATGAGATCCTCCGCACCAGCTACGTCCTGGAGGGTGGGGAGGCCCGGCAGCAGGTGCTGGCCGCGGATGAGATCCCGTTCCTCCTGGCCGACCTGTCCGGCCTTCCCCAGCCCGAGCGGGAGCGGGCCTGGCGAGCGCAGGCGGAGGCCGCCTCCGAGCGTCCTTTCGATCTGGCCCGCGGCGAGGTGATCCGGGCCCACCTCTGGCGGTTGGGTCCCGAGGACCACATCCTGCTCGTCAGCCAGCACCACATCGGGTTCGACGCCTGGTCCAGCACGATCCTTTACCGCGAGCTCGCCTCCCTCTATGAGGCGTTCCACCAGGGGCGCCCCTCCCCCCTGGCGGAGCTCCCGCTCCAGTACGCCGACTTTGCGGCCTGGCAGCAACAGGCCCTGAACGGGGCGGCCCTGGACACCCTGGGACGGTACTGGAAGGAGCGGCTCGCCGGGGCTCCCCCGGTGCTGGAGCTTCCGATGGACCGCCCGCGGCCCGCGGCCCAACGGCACCAGGGGAAGGTGATCGACTTCCAGGTCCCCAAGGGGCTGGGATCCCAGTTGAAGGCGCTGGCCCAGGAGGAAGGGGTCACCCTCTTCATGCTGCTGGCCGCGGCGTTCAACGTCCTGCTCTACCGCTACTCGCATCAGGAGGATATCCTCATCGGCACCCCGAGCGCCGGGCGATCCCGCTCCGAGCTTGAGTCCCTGATCGGCTTCTTCGTCAACACCCTCGTCCTCCGGACAAGCCTGGAAGGGGACCCGACCTTCCTCGACCTCCTGGAGCGGGTGAAGGAAGCCTCCCTGGGGATGTTTGCAAACGTCGACATGCCGTTTGAGCGGTTGGTCGAGGATCTCGCCCCCACCCGCGACCAGAGCATCAGCCCGCTGTTCCAGGTCATGTTCCTGCTCCAGAACACCCCCCGCGAGGAGCTCCGCCTGGCCGGCCTGACGCTTCGTCCGGTGGACATCCAGATCGGGGTGGCGAAGTTCGATCTGACCCTCGGCATGTGCGAGAGCGGGGAGCTTCTCGAGGGGTGGTTTGAGTACAACACCGACCTCTTCGATCCGTCGACGATCGAGAGGATGATCGGCCACTGGCAGCAGCTCTTGTGGGGAATCGCGGCGAACCCGCGCCAGAACATTTCCCAGCTCCAGATGCTCCAGGTGGAGGAACGCCGCCAGCTCCTCGTGGAATGGAATGCCACGACCCGGGCCCATCCCGCCTCGGGGGGGCTCCACGAGCTCTTCGAGGCCGCGGCCTCCACCACCCCCGAGGCCGTGGCCGTCTCCGCCCAGGGAGCCGAGATCACCTACCGGGAGCTCGATGCGCGGTCCAACCAGCTCGCGCATCTCCTCCGCCGCCGCGGGGTTGGCCCGGGGGGTCTGGTGGCGCTCTGTCTCGAGGGATCGATCGACATGGTGGTTGCGATGCTTGCGACCCTCAAGGCGGGGGCCGCGTACGTTCCCGTCGACCCCGATTACCCGGCGCAGCGGATCGCCCTGATGCTCGAGGATGCCCAGCCCGCCGTGGTGGTGTCCCATGGGGCGGTGGTCTCACGGCTCCCGGCGGAAACCCCCTCCGATCGCGTGCTCGCCCTGGATGGCGTGGGCGATGCCCTTGCCGCCGAGGCTTCCACGCGCCCCGGGCTGGCGTGCGATCCGGAGTCGTGTGCCTACGTGATCTATACCTCGGGGTCGACCGGCAGGCCGAAGGGGGCCATGATTCCCCATCGGGCGATCACGAACCACATGCACTGGATGCAGCGGGCTTACCCGGTGGGTCCCGGGGATGTGGTGTTCCAGAAGACGCCGTTCAGCTTCGATGCCTCGGTGTGGGAATTCTACGCCCCGCTCCTTGCGGGCGCACGGCTGCACATCGCCCGCCCGGGGGGACACCGCGACCCGGCCTACCTGAGCGAGACCGTCCGGAGCCTCCGGGTCACCGTCCTGCAGGTGGTCCCCTCGCTCCTGCGCCTCCTGCTTGAGGAACCCGGGTTCGCCTCCTGCGGCTCGCTCAAGCGGGTGTTTTGCGGCGGGGAGCCCCTCACCCCGGACCTCGTCCGGCGGTTCACCGAGGTGCTTCCGCGTGTCACGCTCCACAACCTGTATGGTCCGACGGAGACGGCCATCGATGCCACGGCCTGGGATTGCACGGCTGCGGATGGCTCCGGCACTTCGGTGCCGATCGGCCGGCCCGTCGACAACGCTCAGTGCTACATCCTCGATCACCAGCGCCAGCCGGTGCCGATGGGCGTGCCCGGGGAGCTTTGGATCGGAGGACGCGGGGTCGGGCTCGGGTACTGGCGGCGGCCGGACCTGACGGCGGAACGGTTTCAGCCCGATCCCTTCTCCACCCTCCCCGGGGTGAAGGCCTATCGGACGGGCGACCTCTGCCGCTATCGACCCGGGGGAGTCATCGAGTTCCTGGGACGCCTCGACCACCAGGTCAAGGTCCGGGGATACCGTATCGAGCTGGGTGAAATCGAGGCGATCCTGAACTCCCATCCCTCGGTGCAGCAGTCGGTCGTGGTCGTCAGGGAATACCGTCCCTCGGACCGGCGGATCGTGGCGTATGCCGAGCTCAAGGCGGGGGCTGTCGGCGAGGTGGGGGACCTCCGGAGCCACGTCCGACGTCTTCTGCCCGACCACATGGTGCCGTCGGCGTTCATGATCGTGCGGGCCCTTCCCCTGACCCCCAACGGCAAGGTTGACCGGAAGCGGCTGCCGGCACCGGACCCCGGGAGCGAGGGGGTGAAGGGGGTGTTTACCCCGCCGGTCGACCCGGTGGAGATCCAGATCGCCCGCATCTGGGAGCGGTTGCTCGATGTGCCACAGGTCGGATTGAACGACAATTTCTTCACCCTCGGGGGACATTCCCTCCTGGCGGTTCACCTCTTTGTCGAGATCGAGAAATCGCTCGGGAAGAACCTTCCCCTCGCCTCGCTGTTTATCGCCCCCACGGTGGCCGAGCTCGCCCGCCTGGTGCGGGAGGGAGGAGGACGCGTCACCTGGTCCTCCCTCGTGCCGATCCAGCCCAAGGGGACCAAGCCCCCGTTTTTCTGCATCCATGCCGCCGGTGGAAACGTGCTGTTTTACCGCGATCTGGCCCTCCGGCTTGGGGAGGATCAACCGTTCTACGGGCTGCAGCCCAAGGGGCTCGACGGCAGCTCCGAGCGCCATCGAACGATCGAGGAGATGGCGGCGCACTACCTTTCGGAGATCCGGAGCGTCCAGCCGCGGGGCCCCTATTACCTGGGAGGCTCCTCCTACGGCGGGCTGGTCGCCTGGGAGATGGCGTGTCAGCTGTTGGACGCGGGGGAGACCGTCGGGCTCCTGGCGATGTTCGACACCCATGGCCCGGGGTATCCCGAGTTCCTGCCCGGGATTTCCAACCTCCGCTTCCGAATCCAGACCTACCGACAGGTCTTCCAGCATCATTGGGCCACGTTCTGGATGCTGCCAGGCTCGCAGCGCTGGGCCTACATGACCGGCAAGGGGAGCAAGCTTGGGCTGAGGATGCGGCGGATCTTCCGGCGGCGTGTGAAGCGGATGGGGCACGCGGTCTATCGGCTGATGGGACGGAGCATTCCCCAGTCGCTCCAGGCGACCCAGGACCTGATCATGCTCGCGGGGTCCCGGTACACCCCGCGCCGATTCCGCGGCGTGGCCACGGTGTTTCGAGCCAGCGAGCAACCGTACGGGATCAAGCCGGATCCCGCCCTCGGCTGGGACAAGGTGGCCGCCGGGCCACTCGAGGTCATCGAGATCCCGGGGTACCACGGGACCATGGTGGTCGAGCCCCGGGTGGCGCTCCTCGCAGACAAGCTCCGACCCATGCTCGGTCGGATCCCGCCCCCGACCCAGGGTCACTAGGGCGGTCGGCGCCCGCCGCCGACCTGCGACCGAGTGCCCTGGGATCAACCGTTGCCTCCCTTCCGCCCCCCCTCCGCGCCCGGCCTCAAAACGGCATCGACTCGCACGGCACTTTCGCGATAGGGATTGGGTGCATCCGGACCTGAGACCCGTCCGGGGTCCTCCGCCTGAATCCAGGCGTGACCGGCAGCGTCTGAATCCTGTGCTTTCACAATTGATCCGCCTCCTGTGGCGCCGCGGTTGCACCGCGGGCCTCTCGGCGCTTCTTGTCGCCTCATCCGCCGCGGGTGCCCCGTCGGCCAAGCTCGACTTCAACTTCAGCGTCCGGCCCCTCCTCTCGGACCGCTGCTACACCTGTCACGGGCCGGATGAAAAGGCCCGCAAGGCCAAGCTTCGTCTCGATACCGTCGAGGGGCTCCGTGGCAAGACCCGGGACGGGGTTCCGATCGTCGTTCCTGGAAGCCACGCCGCGAGCGATCTCTGGCGGCGTCTCGTTACCACGAACGCCGACGACCTGATGCCCCCCGCGGAAAGCCACCTCAAGCTCTCCTCCGTCGAGATCGAGACGCTCGCGGCCTGGATCGACCAGGGGGCGGTCTTCCGTCCCCACTGGTCGTTCAATCCGGTGGAGCCGGTGGGAGTGCCGGTCGTTGCCTCGTCGGAGTTCACCCGCAACGAGATCGATCGCTTCGTCCAGGCCGCTCTCGATTCCCATGGGCTGCACCCCTCGCCCGAGACGACCCGGGAGCAATGGCTCCGCCGGGCCTCCCTGGATGTCACCGGCCTGCCGCCCACCCTGGAGGAGCTTGACCGATTCCTGGCCGACGCCACGCCGGAAGCCTACTCGCGGGTCGTGGACCGGCTCCTGGCCTCCCCGGCCTATGGCGAGCGGATGGCTTCCGAGTGGATGGATCTCGCCCGGTACGCCGATACCTACGGCTACCAGGCGGACGTCGACCGGGACATGTCCCCCTGGCGCGACTGGGTTATTCGATCCTTCAACGAGAACCTTCCCTACGACCAGTTCGTGCTCTGGCAGCTCGCCGGCGACCTTCTCCCGGGCGCCACACGGGATCAGGTCCTCGCCACGGCGTTCAACCGTCTGCACCGCCAGACCAACGAGGGGGGGAGCATCGAGGAGGAGTTCAGGACGGAGTATGTCTCGGACCGGATCCACACGATGGGCACCACCTTCATGGCCCTCGCCTTTGAGTGTGGCCGGTGCCATGACCACAAATACGACCCGAT
>DMJJ01000174.1 GCA_003452185.1 Verrucomicrobiales bacterium
GAGCGGGGCGTGGGTGGGCGGGGTGAGTGACAACGGGTACAACGGATCCTTTCCCGTGGATAGCGTCGATGGCGTCGATCCCGGGAAGTTCTACTACAAGCCGAACAATCCGGTCCCGGCTGCCGCTCCCGACGCCGGAAGCGACATGTCCGTTGGGCGCTGGCCGAGTCACTACATCGCTGTGGACCCGAACCTCGCGGTTGGGGTAACGGCGACGGGGGGCCCGACCGACTGGACGGTCACGGTGCAGACGGCAACGGCACACTATCTGAAGCCCGGAGACTGGGTGAACCTGTATGTGCCTGTCGCGAGTGGGGGGCCAAGCCCCTACACCGGACGATGGATGATCAGTGCGACCGGCACTGACCGCAAGGTATTCACGTTCCGGTATCTCGGTTCAAATCCGGGAGTGCCCTACTGGCTCGGGTCGGCCTTCGTCGGGGTTCCCTACCAGGGGACGGGGATCGATGGAGGCCGGGATGCGGTCATGGAGG
The DNA here is from genome assembly GCA_003452185.1 of Verrucomicrobiales bacterium. Lineage (GTDB taxonomy): Bacteria > Verrucomicrobiota > Verrucomicrobiia > Limisphaerales > UBA11320 > UBA11320. The sequence continues at coordinate 495 of DMJJ01000174.1, forward strand.
GCTGCCTGATCCTGAACACCCGGGTCGGGGGGCCGTATCATGACACCTACGCCAGCAAGAGCATCTCCGTCCGGAACAACCGGTACCGGGGGGTCGTGACGGGGCCTTATCAGAATATGGGAGGGGTGGCTTCCGGCATCGTGCCAACGGGGCCGGTTGGTCCGCCTCCACAGACCGGGCTTATCCATGGGGATGGGGCGGGAGGCGGGGACCCGCTTCTTGCGACGTTCATGACGGCCCGCGAGCATCACTTTTCAATTGGGCAGTGGGTGAAGGTGACTCAGGCGAAGGTTGGCGGGGTCCCGGAGCCCGATGGCTCCTACAATGGACGTCATCGAATTTCCAGCATCCCATCTCCGACGTCATTTAGCTACGTCATGAGCGTAACCCCCGCAGCGAACGCCGACGTTGGAAGTGGAAACGCCGCCGCCCTCTGGCAGGTAGAGGAGCTCCACGTTGAGCGCAATCTGATCGAGATCATTCCTTACATCAACGACTCTGGGGTTCCGACGGGCATCCGGTTTGGAGGCACGCTCCCTACTGACTTTACCGGCTGCACCATTTATCAGCATGTTGCTCTCAATGGGAATGTGATCCGGTTCATCGACCAACGGTCTGACGCCGCTAGCCTTGGTGTGGATGCATCGTTTTGTGAGACCCTCAACGTGTCGCAGAATAGCGTCTCGCTTGGAGCAGCGAACCCCATTCTGGCAAGTGGGTCAACCCACGTGAAGTATTTCGAGAACATGAAGGAGGATGGCACCTTTCTTCAGGGGAGCTCGGCAGGGGTTGTTCAGCCTGAGGTGCGAACGGTGGTCGAGGAGGCCCTCATCCTGGCGCTGCTTTAGGAAAACTATGAGCCGACTCCTAAGCTTTACATTGTGGCTTGTAGTCGCTGCATCAGCGTCGTTGAGAGCGGCGGATCCGCTGGTGCCTGTCATGTATTTCACCGTTCCGAATGGGCATGGCGATCCGAGTGGCATCGACGCAAATGACGCCACTGACCTTCCGTTCACAACCCCTTCCGGGGGTGGCGCGCGGTACCAGCAGGTATTCGACTCTGCCGCATTTGGAGCAATCCCGTCAGGTGGGGCCTTCCTTGTAATGATGGCGATCCAGGCCGACTGTGCGAACGTCTTCCAGCAAGAGTGGACTCTAACCAACCTCGACATCTGGTTTTCCACAACCCATGCCAAGCCAGATGGCCTAAGCCCGGTGTTCGATCAGAACACTGGCAGCGATCGGGTACTGGTCTCTCATTCGGATCAGAATTTCGTCGAGGGTTATAGCTATCGGGCCTGCCCTAGAGCTAGCGGGGAGGCTCTTGGGCTTACAGGCGTCCTCGAGTTCGCCAACCCATTCTGGTATGTTCCAACGAACGGCAACCTCCTTGTGGAGATTCGGTTCACTGGGATGAGAATGTATCGATCCTGTCTGCCGCAGTACAAGGATTGTGCTGGCCTCCCTCTGCCAAGGCTTGATGCCCAGACCGAGCTCGGGGATTCCATCTCTCGCATCGTCGGCCTCTCGCCCGAATCAACCACAGCCGATGTGGTGGATACGACCGGGCTGGTAATGTACTTTGAGTTCGCCCCCAGCCCCAGGTTATCGATCAGTAACGCCCCCAACGGAATCGCGGTCACCTGGCCCTACTTCCCAAAGGGGTTGCGGCTGCAGGCCACGCGAAACCTGAGGTCATTAACGCAATGGACGGATGTCGTCGGCACACCAAGTCAAGTCGGGCTCTTCCTCACTCTAACTCTTCCCAGGAGTTCCTCTGCAACCCCCACCTTCTACCGGGTCTATCTGCCACCCGTGCCCACTGCGCCTCCGCCCCCAGCCGAGGCGGCCCCCCCTGCCGTTCCTTCCGACAACCCTCAACCCCCAACCGCGAATGTCACTCCTTGACGCGCTCCTGCTCGACCCTGTCCGAATCAATACATGGATTGCGTTGAGGTCCGATGGGGTGGCCGGTACGGGAACACAGGCCGACCCCTGGGACGGTACAGGCTCACGCTTCGACACGGTGATGGCCAGCCTCGGCCCCAACACATGCGTTCACCTGGGCCCCGGAACGTTCGTGACCGCCGGGTATTACGAGGGGATCACAGGGTCGTGGCAGCTCAAACCAGGCATGCGGATCGTCGGCTCCGGGATTGATGTGACCGTGATCCAGCGGGTGAACGCCACGAACCTGGCCAAGCAGTTCTACGCGATGGGCCACGATCTCGCGCTCACCACCCCTTCTGTCCAGCCGAACCTGGCTGACTTTTGCGAGATCACCTCGCTGACCATCGATTGCAATTTCGCCAATCTCGGAAACGCCTCCGCATCCGCCGGGGCGATCCGGATGATGGGGAACCACTGCCGGGTGGTGAGGGTTCGGGCGAAGAACTGGGGTGCCAAGAGCAGCACGGTCCCCGGGTTCGTGCTGTTGCTGCTGACCGGAAACACCAACTCGGGGAACGCCAGCTCCGATGTCTCGGGGGTGGTCAATTGTGGGATCGAGGAGTGCATCGTCAATGCCCCCGATGCGGCGAGTGCAACGCGGATCACCGCCCTGCACGTGGGAGCCAAGGAAAACCCCGGAACCACGGAGGCGTTTGGAATCGGGCCCTACATTCGCAACTGCTACGTCGACGGAGGAGCCTTCGTCACCTCTCGGAGCGGGGTGAACATGTCGTGGTGCCGGGAGGGGATCATCGAGGGAAACCAGATCGTGAACGTGTACTGCGGAGGGCCTTCCCAAGGCCTGGACGGACTGACCTACGAGCGAGGGGCCCAGGATGTGACCCTGAGGAACAACATCTTTCGAAATGTGGCGGCCGGTCCGTACTATGCCGTCTCGAGCGCCGGGATCAACCGGCTGACGCTGGAGAGCAACCTCTTCGAGATGACCACCGGGATCGCCCCCCCGGCACAGTTCGCCGTGTTGATGAGCGACTCCAGCGCCCCCACCCCGCCGTATGGTACGGTGATACTCCGGACCAACCGGGTTCAGAACCTGAATGAGGGAAGCAGCGGGGCGGGGGCATTTCGTGTTCAGGGGGCGACGAACCTTCGGGTGGAGCAGAACGGCGTTCTGCTCGGAGTCACGGATCCCATCCGATGCACCCGGTGCTCCAATGCGAGCTTCCTTGAGAACCGGACCCCGGCCGGGAGCCTGATCCAGGGGTATGATGAAACCACCCTCGCCCATTTCACCGAGCTGGCCACCGACGCCGACGACGCATTCATCCTGAGCCTGCTGCTGCGGAAGTAGCTCCGAAAACCGGGGTGCCCTGTGGCCAGGAGCGACTCCGAAACCAAACCCTCCAAACCAAAGTCAAAGCCGCCTCCCCTCCATGGCAACCAACGTCAAAATCCTCTCCGCCGGGTCCACCTCCAGCCTCACGGCCACCGATCTGTACGTTCCCGCCAGCCCGAAGACGGCCCTGATCAACTCGATCGTCCTTGAATCCAACGGGGCGACGAACGTCCTGTTGACAGCGGGAGTCGCGGGCTCTCTCTTCAATTGCAGCAAGACCGTCTTCGCCGCCGGAGGCTCGCAAGTGCTTGCGGACCCGATCACCCTGGGGGCCGGGGAGAAGCTCCAGATCACCCTTTCCGCCGCAGCCACCGTGAACTACGCCGTCATGGGGATCGAGCGGGATTGATCCCATTCCCTTCCTGCCTCACCCGAAACCCTCCCCAACCTTCACCGATCACACTATATGCCATTCGCCTTCAAGCTACTCCAGGCCAAGAACGTCAACGCGACCTCAGACACCCTGTACAAGGTTGGCACGACAAAGGATCCGAACGCCGTTTCGGCGATCGTGAGCAACGTGCGGATCTACAATAAGGGGGCCTCCAGCGCCACGATCAGCTTGATCGTGCAATCCAGCGCTGGGGCCCCCACGGTCTTCGCGAAGGGGTTGGTCATCGGCGCGAGTTCGCAATACATCTTCAACACCTCGGAGTTGGCGTTGAACAAGGACGCCCTTATTTCGATCACCACGTCGGCGTCGCCGAATCTGGATTGTGTCCTCTGTGGTGTGGAGCGGCTCCCATGACCTGGGCGCTTCGAGGGGATGGCCCGGGGGTGGGGTGCCTGACGTCAGACAAGCCCCTCGCATGAACGGGCCAGATGGGCCGGGGATCTGCTGGCCGTACGAAACGCCCCCGGCCGACGAAGGGATCACCCTTTATTTGCCGGGTTCTGTGGTCCGAGGCATGTCGGAGGTTCCCTCTTCCGAATCTTTTGCCAGGCGGCCCCGCCCCCTGAGGTGGCTCCACCCCGGATGGTGGGAGACCTGCCACACGGCATGGCAGGGGCATGCATCGGAAGCACCCTCGGATCAGAAGCCGACATGAGAGCCGCGAAGCCGCTCCGGATCTTGTGGGTCAGCGACTCCCCCCTCATGGCCACGGGGTTCGCCCGGGTGACACGGGAAGTGGTTGGTCGCCTGCTGTTTCAGCCTGGCCTCGAGGTCACCTGCCTGGGCTGGGGTTACGATGGCTGGCCGTACGACCCGGCACGGTTCGCGGGGCGGATCTACCCGTGTGTCGCCAGCCGACACGGAGGGGAGGTCTTCGAGCGGGTGGTCAACGAGTTCAGGCCGCAGGTGGTGATCACCCTGGGGGAGATCTGGATGCTGCAATGGCTTCAGAGCCACCCGGCCCGGGGAGAGTTCAAATGGATCGCCTATCTCCCGATCGACGGCGGACCGGTGTACCCCCCTTGGGAGCCGATCTTGAGGGGGATGGATGAGATCGTTGCGATGTCGGCCTTCGGGCAGGAGATCCTTCGGGCAGGGGTTCCCTCCAAACGAATCCACCTCATCCCCCACGGGGTGGACCCGGGGGTGTTTCGTCCGCTTGCGAACCGGATTGAGCTGAAGTCCGAGCCACGGATCCGCGGCAAGTTCGTGATTGGGTGCGTGGCGCGCAACCAACCGAGGAAGAACATCCCCGCGCTGGTGAAGGCGTTTTCAAGGGTGGTGGAGAAGCATCAGCAGCTGCATCTGATCCTCCACATGAACCCATGCGACGTGGGACACGACCTGGTGACCTTGCTGAAGCGCTACGGGCTGGAAGGGTGTGCCGATGTCGGATCGCCTCATTTCTCGCATCAAGAGGGGGTGTCGGATGAGGAGCTCAACGTCCTCTACAACGTCTGTGATCTCACAGTGCTCCCGACGAATGCCGAGGGGTTTGGGCTTCCGATCATTGAAAGTCTGGCGGCAGGGACTCCCGTGGTGGCCACGGACCACAGCGCGTGCCCTGAATTGGTGCGAGGGCGAGGCGAGCTTGCGCGTGTTGCCGCGATGCTGACTGTGGGTACGAACCTGATCGAGCATGCGATTGTGGATGTGGATGATCTTGCCGCCTGTATCGAGCGGCTTTATCTGGATCCAGAACGCCTTCGATCCCACGGGCGGGCCGGGCGGGCGTTCGCCGAGACCTTGGCGTGGGACAACCTCCTGCCGCAGTGGCTGCGGGTGATCGGCATGGTCTCCGGGGGCGGGCCTGCCGATTCGCATTAGGTAGCGCAGGCTGCACAGCCTGC
>DMJJ01000506.1:0-282 GCA_003452185.1 Verrucomicrobiales bacterium
CGGCCCCGTCGGCTCCCCCCCCGGCTCACGCCCCCGCACCCGAGCCCCAGGGAGAGAAGGAGTCCTCCGCCCGGACCCACTCCGTCTCCGACTCCGCGATCCGCGTGCAGGTCGAGCAGCTGGACAAGCTCATGAACCTTGTCGGGGAGCTGGTGCTCGCCCGCAACCAGATCGTCCAGTACTCCGCGAGCGCCGAGGAAAACTCGCTCATCGCCGCCTCCCAACGGCTGAACATCATCACCACCGAGCTTCAGGAAAGCGTGATGAAGACCCGGATGCAGC
>DMJJ01000506.1:528-2900 GCA_003452185.1 Verrucomicrobiales bacterium
TGATGAAGACCCGGATGCAGCCGATCGGCAACGTCTGGGCCAAGTTTCCCAGGGTCGTGCGCGACGTCGCCCATGAGCTCGGCAAGAAGGTTCACCTCGTCATGGAGGGGAACGAAACCGAGCTCGACCGCACCATCATCGAGGCGATCAAGGATCCCCTCACCCACATCGTCCGCAACGCAATCGACCACGGCATCGAGACCCCGGAGGCCCGGCGGGCCGCAGGGAAACCCGACGAGGGGATGCTGATCCTCCGCGCCTTCCACGAAGGGGGCCAGGTCAACATCGAGATCATGGATGACGGTCGCGGCATCAACGTCGCCAAGGTGAAGGAAAAGGCGCTCCAGCGGGCCCTGATCGCCGCCGACCAGGCCCTTCGAATGACCGACCGGGAGGCCTTCAACCTCGTCTTCCTCCCCGGCTTCAGCACGGCGGAGAAGATCACCAACGTCTCAGGCCGGGGCGTTGGGATGGACGTGGTGAAGACCAACATCGAGAAGATCGGCGGCTCGGTGGACGTCCTCAGCGAGAGCAACGCCGGGACCACCATCAAGATCAAGATCCCCCTCACCCTCGCCATCATCCCGGCCCTCATCGTCACGAGCGGGCGCGAGCGCTTCGCGATCCCCCAGGTCAGCCTCCTGGAGCTGGTCCGGCTCGAGGCCGAGCAGGCCCGTTCCGGGATCGAGATGCTTTACGGGGCCCCGGTCTACCGCCTCCGCGGCCAGCTTCTCCCCCTTGCCTACCTCAACCAGCAGCTCGAGCTTGAGCCCCCGTCCGCCCCCACCGGGGATGCGGTCAACATCGTGGTGCTGCAGGCGGACGGACGACAATTCGGGCTCGTCGTGGACGAGATCAACGACACCGAGGAAATCGTCGTCAAGCCGCTTGGCAAGCAGCTCAAGGGAATCACCTGCTTCGCGGGCGCGACCATCATGGGGGACGGCAAGGTGGCCCTCATCCTGGATGTCCTCGGGCTCGCGCAGCATGCCCACGTGATCCACGAGGTCCGCGACCGGAGCCTGACCGAGAAGTCGAAGGGCGAATCCCGCACCGGGGACCGCCAGACCCTCCTCCTCTTCGAAGTCGGCCAGGGGGGGCGGATGGCGCTTCCCCTCTCGATGGTGGCCCGGCTCGAGGAGTTCCCCCGGAGCAAGGTCGAGCGGTCCGGGGCTGCCGAGGTGATCCAATACCGGGGCCAGATCCTCCCCCTGATCCGGGTCTCCCACCATGTCCGGAACGGCGGCGAGGAGGCCGCCGACGGGGACCTCATGCAGGTGGTGGTCTACTCGGAGGAGGGCCGCAGTGTCGGGCTCGTGGTCGCGGCCATCAGCGACATCGTCGAGGAGGCAATCACCGTCCGCCGGGACTCCCGAGGCGACGGGGTCCTGGGCTCGGCCGTCATCCAGAACAAGGTCACCGACCTGCTCGATGTCCGGGCGGTGATCGAGTCGGCGGAACCCTCCTTCTACGCCGGTCGGAGCAACCTCCAAATCGCAGCCTGAGCTCACCCCCCATTTCACCCCACCCAAGGAACACCATGCCTCCCAGCAAACAGTTCTGCACGTTCTACCTCAACGGGCTGTACTTCGGGGTCGAAGTCCTCAAAGTCCAGGAGGTCATCCGCTACCAGGAGATGACCCCGGTCCCCCTCGCCAGCCGCACGATCCGCGGGCTGATCAACCTTCGGGGACAAATCGTCACGGCGATCGACCTCCGCCGCCGGTTGGAGCTGCCGGCCCGGGGCCCTGAAGAGCTCCCGATGAACGTCGTCGTCCGGAGCGAGGACGGCGCCGTGAGCCTTCTGGTCGACGAGATCGGCGACGTCGTCGAGATCGAGGCGGAGATCCACGAGCGCCCCCCCGAAACGCTCCGCGGCGTTGCGCGGGAACTGATCACGGGCGTGTACAAGCTCAAGGAGCGACTGCTGCTGATCCTCGACACAGAGCGGACCGTGAGTCTGCCGACGGCCGCGGCGAAAGGAACCTGACCATGCTTCACCTGATTTCCACCCTCGTCCTGCTCCTGATCATCGGGGGCGTCTACTACCGCCGGCGGCCCCACATCCACCTCCGATTCATGCTGGCCGCCTTCGCGATCGATTTCTCACTCGTCCTCTACATCGAGGCGACCCGCCATGCGGTGGAGAAGGTCGTGGTGCACGCCGGCCTGCTGCTCTGGTTTCACGTTGTGGTGTCGGTCGCGGTCCTGGTGGCCTACCTCGCCCAGATCCAGCTCGGCCGCCGGATCCTCGGGGGCTTCGTCGCAAGCCGCAGCCTCCATATCCGCCTTGGCATGACCTTTTGCACCCTTCGGCTGCTGAACTACATCACCAGTTACATGGTCACCTGAACCCCAGCCCCCCACCCTAT
>DMJJ01000503.1 GCA_003452185.1 Verrucomicrobiales bacterium
GCCTTCGCCCCATCGGACCCCTTGCCAACGCTGGCCTTGGAGGCGCGCTGCAGGCGGACGACCGTGCCGTACGGATAGGGCCCCGCAACAAAACTCCCGCCGCAGGCACCCTGCGCGGAGTCCTTCACGAAAATCCGGAGCGCAGTGCCATCGCAATTGTCGGTCGCCTTGAGCGTGGTGAATGTGTCCCCCGAGACGATGCTCTGGGAAACCGAGGCAACAGGGGCCTCCGTGTCCTTGACAGTCACGGTGAAGGAACAGCTGTCGGTCCCCAGCGGACTCGAGGCCGTGCAGGTAATGAGGCTCACGCCCTTGGGGAAGACGAACGGCGAGGTCACGGGAATGCCCCCGTTCAGGGTGTAGGTCAGTGTCGGAGCCGGGAATCCGCTCGCCTCGGCTGCGAATGAACGGAATGCGGAGCACAGGCCGGCATCCGTACCGAGAGTGATGTCCCCGGGACAGAGCGTCATACGCGGGGCCGCAGCAGCCGTCACCTTGAAGCTGAAGATGGTGCGGGCAGGGTTGTTCACCGGGTCATACTCGAGCGCGGAGTTCACCGGGGTGCTGTTGATCCCGACGCTTGAAACCGTGAGCGTGGTGCCGTCCGGACTGACTTCAAGCACGTTGAAGTTGAACGTGTCGGGACTGTAGAAGTCGACCGCCGATGGAGCGCTCCCGGCGTTCGCATCCCCTTCCCGCACGACATCGTGCAAGCCCGGATAGCCGGCGAGGCCGATCGGTTCAACGCCCGCGGCGACCTCGGCGGCGGCGACGCTGTCAGCGATGGCTTTGATGTTCGCGAAGCTGTGGTCGGTGACGGTGTCCGGTCCTGTGGCCCCCAGGGGACCACAGACAATCGAGAAGCAGTAGGGAACCTTCACATAGCCTCCCTGAATCGCCGCTGCCGTCAGGGCCGACCCGCCCGGGCTGCCGGGCCCGGTGATGCCCGAGGGCGCGTAGGTCACCTCGTTGATCCGGTTCTGATGGTCATCCGTCGCCAGGAAGACGACGTTGCGGATGTTGTTGTCCGCGATGAAGGCGAGCAGGGCGTTTCGCTCGGCCCGATAGCCGCCCACCATCGACTTGCCCCCATCGGAGTTCACCCCCGTCAGGGTTCCTGCCAGGGCACCTCCGATCGGCCCGATCTGGTCGATCGGATCCGACATCGAAACAAACTTCCACTGAGTGCCCGCCTGCTCCGCAGCCAGCAGAGCCTGCTCCAGCCAGGCCAGCTGGGTTTTTCCAAAATAGGTGCGGCTCCCGTTATCGGCACGGCTGCCGGTGTCATCCGCCGAGCCCGTGGCCGTCTTCAGGCGGATGTCGCGATACGACCGGGTATCCGTCTGGATATAGACGGCATGGCTGCCCCAGGGCTGGGAGAAGAACAACTGCCTGGTTCCGTCCGTCCTGTTGTCTCCCGGGAGGGTGGAGCTGGTTGCCCGGGTCTCCAGGATCGGCTGGTAGTTGAAGTAAACCTGTTGGAGGGTCTTGAACCCCAGGGCGTGGTTCATGAAGTCGGCCGGGCTCAGGGCCAGCAGGTCGGCTGCATCATTGACGTTTCCAACATTGCCGGTTCCGTTCGCGCGTGCATCCACGCCACGGCCGGTCGGCATGTCGCTTCCGAGGGGTCCCCCAACGCTCCCACCGGCAGGAGCCCCGCCGTTGATGTACTGGCGATTCCCGAGCTCATGGTTGTCGTTCAGGGTGTAGTTTCCCTGCCCCGCATAGAAGGTCGCCAGCCCGTCCTGCCCTCCCGTGTTCACCGGCAGGAACTGTTCGCGGTACTTCTTGCTGTAATCGTTGAAGAGCTGCACCTGAGTGGCAAAGGCGGTTCCGGCAACCGGAACCCCGTTGAGGCTGGCTGACGACCCCGAGAGGGTCACCGAGGGGGAGACGAGCCACGGGGCGGCATTGTTGCCAAGCGAAGCGCTGGCGTTCTCGTAGATGACGTCGCCCAGGTTTACGTAAAAGTCGAGGTTCTGGCCGGGAACCTGGCTCGCAAGCGGATAGGGACGCATTAGGCCGTCCATGTCGCCGCTGAAGGCAAACCGAACCCCAACGGAATCGGTGGCGGAAGGGGCCGTCTTGAACGTGCCGATGGCGCTGAGGTTGTTCCCATCCGTGAAGCGATAGTAGTAGCGGGTTCCAGCAGCCAACCCGCTCGCCACCACCTTGGCGGTGTAGTCCGTGGACAGGTCGGCCGTGGCCGCAAAGGTCAGGGCCGCGGAGAAGTCGAGGGGGTCGGTCGAGACCTGGGCCGTCAGGGGGATGGGAACCGTCGGCGTGCCCGCGGGACGGGTCCAGAGGACCGCCGCGTCGCTGCTGGCATCGCCCGCCGCCACGCCGAGGAAGGCAGAGTCTGCGTGGGTGGAGGGGGTCAGGCCCCAGAGGACCGCCCCGGCGAGGATCGCCAGGGGAACACGGGCTGTTGGTGGGTAGGTTGTCATCGGAGTCGAGGGTGTGTGTGGTTTTGCTCCCTCCCCCGGGCCGTGCCAGACGAGTTCGGTACCGTTACCCGAAACCGTCACATCGCCCATGGAGTGCGGGATGCCGTAGGAAGTAGCGAGGTCATGGGGCGATTCCACGTCGGTCCGGTGACGATTGGGAATCAACACAGGGAGGTCCGCCCGCCGTCGGGTATCCCATTTACACCCCGCCCGTCGGTGGGATAGCCTGCATCCCAGAATGCAGCCCCGCGGACATGACCGCCGGTCGCGCCCCTCCCCCGGACGGGCGCTGAGAGCCGACGTCGCCCCGGCCGCCCATGTGCCCCCCGACTCCATGCACTCGACACCTCCCCTCCTGCCAGCCTCAGCACCCCACGCTCCCTGCGCTCCCCGCAGGCAGGCACGGCCCCTGTTCGCGCTCCTGCTGCTGCTAATTGCACGCGTCAGCGCGCCCGCCGCCAGCGCCGTTGATTTCCAGAAGGAGGTTGAGCCGATTCTCATCAAGCGGTGCTCCGAGTGTCACGGTTCCGACAAGCAGAAGGCCCGGCTTCGACTCGACAGCCGGGCGGCCGCGCTCCTCGCGGGCGAGTCGGGGCACCCGGCGGTGGTGCCGGGAAGACCTGATGAAAGCGAAATCCTCAAGCGGGTTGCCTCGTCCGACCCGGACGAGGTGATGCCCCCCAAGGGGAACCGCCTCACCGCGGCGGAGATCGCCTCCCTCCGGGCGTGGGTCGCCGAGGGGGCCGTCTGGCCGGAGGCCGATCCAAGAAAATTCTGGGCCTTCGTCCCGCTAGGGCAACCTGCCCCGCCCACGCCGCCGGCCGGAGCCTGGGGACGGAATGAGATCGACCGTTTCATCCTGAGCCGCCTCCAGAAGGAGGGCCTCACCCCGCGAGGCGAGGCTGACCGTCCCACCCTGCTCCGGCGTGTTCACCTCGATCTCACCGGTCTTCCCCCGACCCCGGCCGAGGTGGAGGAGTTTGTCCGGGATTCCTCTCCCGATGCCTACGAGCGGCGGGTCGACGCGCTCCTTGCCTCCCCCCACTACGGCGAGCACATGGCGCGGGGCTGGCTCGATCTGGCCCGCTATGCCGACTCGAACGGATACCAGGTCGACCTGGCGCGCTACATCTGGCCGTACCGTGAGTGGGTCATCAGGGCCTTCAACCAAAACATGCCGTTCGACCGTTTCACCCTTGAGCAGCTCGCGGGCGACCTGCTTCCCAACCCGACCCTCGACCAGCGGATTGCGACCGGGTTCAACCGGAACACCAAGATCAACGATGAAGGGGGTGGCGACGCGGAGGAGTACCGAGTCAAGGCGGTCAAGGACCGGGTAGCCACCCTGGGAACCACCTGGCTCGGCCTCACGCTGAATTGCGCCGAGTGTCACAGTCATAAGTACGATCCCATCTCCCAGGAGGAGTATTACCAGCTCTACGCCTTCTTCAACAACACCACCGACGGGGGAAACCACAACACCGCCCCGAGCGTGAAGGTCCCCGCACCCGACCTGTCCGACTCAACCCGTTTCGTGACTCAACGGCTGGCGCAAGTCCGCTCCGGGATCGAGGCAGCGACGAAGGCCCTCCCCGCAGCGCAGCATGAATGGGAGAAGTCGATTCTCAGGAAGGGGGAGATCTGGCATGTGCTCCAGCTCACGAACGCCTATTCCAACGGCGGCTCCAGCTACACGAACCTCCCCGACGGGTCGGTGCTGGGGTTTGGGGTCAACCCGATCTACGACACCATCACGGTTGAGGCGACCACCGACCTGACCGGCGTGACCGCCGTGCTCCTGGAGGTCCTGCCCGACCCGAGCCTTCCGAAAGGGGGCCCCGGTCGATGGGGGGCCAGCGGCAACTTCATCCTCGATGAATTCTCCCTCAGCGCACTCCCAGCCGCGGGCCCGCGCCCCGCGGAGACGAACCTTTTCTTCTCGCGGGCCACAGCCGACTGGGAGCAGCTCTACTACCGGGCGGAGCATGCCATCGACCGCAACCCAAAGACCGGCTGGGCCATCGGTCCCCGGTTTGGTCAGCGCCACTTCCTGATCGCGGAGCTCGAGCGTCCCGGGGGATACAAGGGGGGGACGAAGCTTTCGTTCAGGTTCGACCAGTACCACGGCAGCAGCCACTGCATTGGAAGGTTCCGAATCTCGGTTACGACCGAGAAGGACCCCGCCGCCCTCTGGCCTGTGCCCGCGGAAATCCGCCAGATCGCGGCGATTCGGGCCAGTCTCCGCACCCGGGAGCAATCCTCCCGACTTGCCGGGTTTTATCGCGAGGCCTCCCCCGGACTGCGGGGTCTGGAGCGGGAGAGAATCCGTCTTGAGGAACGGGCGGCGGAGCTAGCCTCCCCACAGTTCACCACCCTCGTGGTCCAGGAACGCAGCGAGCCCCAGCCGCGGCAAACGTATGTCCACGTCCGCGGGGATTTTCTCACCCACGGCAAGGAGGTGGCCGCAGGGGTCCCCGCGATCTT
>DMJJ01000502.1:0-972 GCA_003452185.1 Verrucomicrobiales bacterium
AAGTTGTTCCCATCCCCCGCCCCAGCCCCCTGAGGATAACCCCCATTTCAAGGCCGTTTTGCAGGCCAAAAACCGACTCCCAACCTGCGGATAACATTCCAGCAACTTTTCTGAAAAAAATCCCTTGCCCGTCCACAAACTCTTGGGCTTAGATGGGACCCCCGACACCACTAATAGGGGTGTCCTGCCCAAAAGGGCGGGATTCAGTAACTACAGGTAGTTTACTGGAAGAACCCAGAGTGGTAGGCACAAAGTGCCGCTTTTTGTGTGAGAGCGTAGGTGGAGTGCCTTAAAGACGTACCCAGAACGCCGGAGCCCGAGTTAACCGTCCTGACCGCTGACCTTTGACCGCAGACCTTTGACCGTTTTGTCCGACGATTTGACCAGTCCCTGCCCTAGTTGGCTTCGCTCGCCCGGCGAAGCCTTGGCTCAGCCCTAGGCCCCGGCCGGTGCGTGGCCGGCTGGGTGCAACCGTTAATCCCTAATTCTCTCTCGCCAATGATTGATGCCCGTGAAGATGTGCTCGCCTCTGTTTCCCCCCGGCGCAAAAGTGACCGCGTGACCGCGCGCCGTTCAGGATCCGCCAAATCGACCCGCAACGCACTTCGTGTGACGCGGGTATTCAGTGATGCCAAGGTGTCGCCCTTCGACCAGATCGAGTGGGATCGGCGCAAGGCGGAGATCACCGATGATGCCGGCAAGGTGATCTTCAAGCAGGAGAACGTCGAGGTTCCGAAGAGCTGGTCGCAACTGGCAACGAAGGTGGTGGTCTCGAAGTATTTTTACGGCGAGCAAAACACCCCCGAGCGGGAGGTGTCGGTCAAGCAGTTGATCCACCGGGTCTGCCGCACCATCGCCGACTGGGGTGTGGCGGATGGCTACTTCTCGAAGGCGGACGGGGAGACTTTTTTCGACGAGCTCACCTGGCTCTGCGTCAACCAGTATGGGGCGTTCAACTCCCCGGTCTGGTTC
>DMJJ01000502.1:1232-12763 GCA_003452185.1 Verrucomicrobiales bacterium
AACTCCCCGGTCTGGTTCAACGTCGGGCTTTACCACCAGTACGGGATCGGCAAGACCTCGGACAAGGGGAACTGGTACTTCAACCGCAAGACCCGGAAGTCCGAGCGGGCTCCGACCCAGTACGAATATCCGCAGTGCAGCGCCTGCTTCATCCAGTCGGTCGACGACAACATGGAGTCGATCATGAGCCTGGCCTACAGCGAGGCGATGCTCTTCAAGTTCGGGTCCGGCACCGGCACCGACCTCACCCCGATCCGCTCGAGCAAGGAAAAGCTCAGCGGTGGCGGACGCCCCAGCGGCCCCCTCTCCTTCCTCAAGGTTTATGACCAGGTGGCGAACGTGGTGAAGTCGGGCGGGAAGACCCGCCGTGCCGCCAAGATGAACACCCTCCGGGACTGGCATGGGGACATCGAGGAGTTCATCGATGCCAAGCAGCGTGAGGAGAAAAAGGCCTGGGCGCTGATCGAGCAGGGATACGACGGCTCGTTCAACGGGGAGGCCTACGGCAGCGTGATGTACCAGAACGAGAACCTTTCCGTCCGCGTGAGCGACGAGTTCATGCAGGCTGCCATCGACGGCCGCGAATGGTGGACCCGGTCGATCACGAACGGAAAGCCGCTCCAGAAGAAGGATGCCCGTGCCCTCCTCACCAAGATTGCCGAGGGGACCTGGGTTTGCGGCGATCCCGGGCTGCAGTACGACGGCGCGATCCAGAAGTGGCATACCGCCAAGGGGACCGAGCCGATCCATTCCACCAACCCCTGCAGCGAGTACGTCTTCCTGAACAACACCGCCTGCAACCTGGCCTCCTTGAACCTGATGAAGTTCAAGCGTGAGGATGGGGTCTTCGACGTTGAGCGTTTCAAGGCCGCGGTCCGCCTCTATATCACCGCCCAGGAGATCCTGGTCGACAACGCCTGCTATCCGACCCCCGCCATCGCGGAGAACTCCCACATCTACCGCACCCTCGGGCTTGGCTACGCCAACCTGGGCTCGCTCATCATGAGCTACGGCCTCTCCTACGACTCCGACCAGGGGCGGGCTCTGGCCGGAGCCATCACCGCCATCATGACCGGGCACGCCTACGAGCAGTCAGCTGAACTGGCCAGCATCATGGGGCCGTTCCGCGGCTACCGGGATGCCCGGTGCGCCGGGGTCTCGAAGCCCGTCGGCAAGGACAATGTCGACTCGACCTTGGGGGTGATCCGGCTTCACCGCGAGGCGGTGGATTCGATCCAGGCGAGCCGTGAGTTCCACTACCTCAAGGAAGAGGCCCGTGCCTGCTGGGACCGGGCGCTGGAGCGCGGCACCGAGGTCGGCTACCGCAACGCACAGGTCACGGTTCTGGCCCCCACCGGCACCATCGCCTTCCTCATGGACTGCGACACCACGGGGGTCGAGCCCGACATCGCCCTCGTGAAGTACAAGCTTCTGGCAGGGGGTGGGATGCTGAAGATCGTGAACCGCACGGTTCCCGAGGCTCTCCGCCGGCTCGGGTACAGCCAGAACCAGGCCGATGCCATCATCGCCCACATCGAAAAATTCGACACCATTGAGGATGTCACCACCGACGACGGGGCTGTCCTGAGCAGCGGCCTGAAGCGGGAGCATCTTGATGTCTTTGACTGCGCCTTCAAGGCTCACCGTGGCGTCCGGAGCATCCACTACATGGCGCACCTCAAGATGATGGCCGCGGCCCAGCCGTTCATCAGCGGCGCGATCTCCAAGACGGTGAACCTCCCGAACGAGGCCACCGTGAAGGACATCTCGGACGCCTACATCCAGGCCTGGCAGATGGGGCTCAAGTGCGTCGCCATCTACCGCGATGGCTCGAAGCGCTCCCAACCGCTCAACACCAAGAAGACCAACGAAGGGGGGGAGAAATCCGCCGCCGTGGCGGTGAGCGCCGAGGCCGGCCTGGAGGGGCGCC
Source organism: Verrucomicrobiales bacterium (assembly GCA_003452185.1). Classification (GTDB taxonomy): domain Bacteria; phylum Verrucomicrobiota; class Verrucomicrobiia; order Limisphaerales; family UBA11320; genus UBA11320. The sequence continues at coordinate 3,163 of DMJJ01000502.1, forward strand.
TCAAGGAGCTTGAGACCGAGGTCACGCACCTCCGCCAGGAGGTCGGCAAGCCGCTTCGTCGTCGCCTTCCCGAGACCCGCATGGCGATCAACCACAAGTTCGAGATCGCCGGCCACGAGGGCTACCTCACCGTCGGGCTTTTTGAGAACGGCCAGCCCGGCGAACTCTTCGTCACCATGGCGAAGGAGGGCTCCACGATCGGCGGCCTCATGGATACCATCGGGGCCCTCACCAGCATGGCCCTGCAGTACGGGGTTCCCCTGGAGTCCCTGACCAAGAAGTTCGCCCACCAGCGGTTTGAGCCGAGCGGCTTCACCCGCAACCCCGACATCCGGAACGCCTCCAGCATCATCGACTACGTCTTCCGCTGGATGGCCTGCCAGTTCATCCCGGGTTACCGGGAGCAGACGGCCCCCGCCGCACAGGCGGAGCTGAATATCCCCGGCTTGGAAGAGGCTGAAAAAAAAACGGTAAATAGGCCCGTTCCGGACCTCCCGCTGGCCGAGGAACCCGAGGCGATCTCCCTCTCCCCGGTGGCGGGGCTTCGGGTCCCGGCACTCATCCCTCCGCAAGGCGGAAGCGGGTCGACGAAAGGGGCGGCGACGTACAGCAGCACGTTCGTCAACCAGCATGACGCCCCCTCCTGCCCGAACTGCGGCCACATCGCGGTCCGGAATGGAGCCTGTTACAAGTGCATGAACTGCGGGGAAAGCCTCGGCTGCTCCTGAGTTCAACGACAAGTTTCCTCCTCTGAAGGAAAGCATGCCCCCCCGGGCGACCTCCGCGAAAGCGGATCGGCCGGGGGGGCTTTTTGCATACTGGGGCAGGGTGGCGGGTGGCGAGTGGCGTTCCGAAGACTCCCAATCGTCCAGCCCGGCACGGAAGGAGGCCGGGCACCCTGCCCGACGACAGCCTGGCCACTGCCCCCCCACGGAATGTGAGTCCAGCTCTGGAGCCCGCCTGTAATGCAATGAGGCGGTATCCCTGAGGTACCTATCTCTTGGGAATTACCACGCCAGGTGCGGCTACTGAACGGCTCGAAGCCCGAGAAACCGGTATCCGTTGGTCGAGGGAAGGAACAGAGCCCCTTCATGAGGTCCTGTCTCCACAGGGACCGGGTCCAGGAGATTACCCGGGTCAGCTCCGCTCAGAAGCTCCTGTACCCCGCCCGACCAAGGCCAACTGACCCGGACCACCCCCGGGCTCCAGGGGGTGATCTCCAGGGCCTGGGGGCTCGCAGGGACCGTGGGATCCCACCCCGCTACGAACTTCCTGACCAGGCTATACCCGTCCCCCACCAAGTCCTCCCGGGGCCCATGGTCCAATCCACCCAGAAAGCGCCGCTCCCATCCATCGTCGAGCCCGTCCCGGTCCGCGTCCTCGATCGGCACCCCAGTCAGGATCAGGCTCGCCTCCAGCACCGAGCCGATCGCCCCCGCGGCACCGTCCGAAACCGCGATCGTCCAGCGTCCCGCGCTGGGCTCCAGGAGATGCTGCACCGAGGTGTAGGTCCAGTCGACCGGCCCCGGCGCCACATCATCGTTCAGACGCTGGAGCACGCTGCGGGTCCCCGACGGGGAAAGCAGCGTGATCCGCAGGTCGCCACGCAGGGGGTGATCTGTCCGCAATCGAACCGAGACGTGCTCCAGGGAAAGCGAGGCTCCGACGTCCAGGGGGAGGGTGGCGGCGGCCAGCGTGAGACGGGCACGGACCGGGTGCCCCGCCGCCAGGAGGTCGATCAGGCCCAGCCCGGCTCCACGGTTGATGAACACCGAGGGGATGCGGGTGAAGTCGCTCCCTGCCAGCGGCAACCCCTTCTTCAGGCCGCAGGGCGTGGTCCCATCGGTCGAGCAGTTGTAGACGACAACAAACTCCGCCCCCAAGGAGGCCGCATACTCGATCTCCTGCACGACACGCGACGGCTCCCATTCGATCAGCGCCGCGGCGTGGGTGAGATCCGGGTGATCCCCCGAGATGGAGGCCCCAAGCCGGACCAGGGGAAGCTCCCCCGTCGGGGCGTCAGCGAACGGTCCCGTCCCGGGGAGGACATCAATGGTCCCGAGCCCGGCTGGGATGGAGTCCCCCGTGATCTCAAGCTTCAGCCCGTTGTCGGGAATCGCCAGGGTGGCCATCGGGATGCTGGAGGTGACGGAAAGGGCGGGAGGACGATTGGCCCACCGAAGGGAGAGCCGGACCGCCTCCGCGGCGTCGACGATCCCGAAGCCCGTATTGTGACTCACCAGCAGGCCGACGCCGTTCCGCCGCACGTCGGGATCGAGCCCCGAATCGTAGTGGCGGGCGGCAAGTGCCAGGATCTGCTGGACGTCGCGAACATGGAGCTCGGGGTTCGCTGAGAGCATCAGGGCGACCACGCCCGAGACCAGGGGAGCCGAGGCCGAGGTTCCCACAAACCCAAGCGCGTTGAACCGGTAATCGGAGAGATATTGGTAAGGGGGAAGGAACCCGACAAAGTTCACCCCATCGAACCCGATCAGGTCGGTGGTGAAGAGGCCCCCCTCCTCCGGCGTGCCGCCCGGGGCCGACACCAAGACGCAGGCTCCAGGAGCGCTGTAGTCCGTTGCCCTGCCATCCCGCCGCACCGCCGCCACACAAATCGCCCTTGGGTCGCTGACATAACTGTCGTCGTTTCCATTCCCTCCGTCAGCCCGGCTATTCCCTCCGGCCCGCACCATGACGACCCCCCTGCCCCCCCGTCCCTGCGAATAGGCCTTCTCGAGAGCCGCCTGTTGCAACGGGCTTGGGCCGGCGAGCCCCTTGCCCGGGATCTCCCAGCTGTGATTCTGCACCGCAACGCTGTCGATCGAGGTGGTGAACATCTCGAGCAGCTTGTCATCCGCTGCCAGCACCCCCTTGGTGTCGAAGATGACCCAGCTGGCCACGCCCGAAGAGGGGGCCACCCCAGCCATGGCGAGATGGTTGTCGGCCGTCGCCGCCGCGAGCCCGGCGCAACTCGTGCCGTGCGCCGCTGTCCCCCCGAAGCGGGAGACCGGGTTTCCGTTGGGGGTCCCCGTGGCGAAGTTGCGATGCGCCTGGCCGGCCACCCGATCCTTGAGGTCGGGGTGCGCGAGCTCGATCCCGGTGTCCGCGAAGGCGATTGTGACGCCAGCCCCCCGGGAATAGGCCCAGGCCCCCCGAACGTTCAGATCAGGCCCAAGGTAGCCCCCCGTCACCGGATCCCGGTTCTCCAGGAACCACTCACCCTGGACGTTTGAGACCGTCGACGGAAAGAAATCATCGTTGGGAGCCGGGGAATAGGCGAACCGCGTCGATGCCTGACGACGGAACACCGGATAGGACGCGCGCACGCCAGGCCAGTCGGCGAGGGAGGATGCAGCCCGCACGGCGTGTTGAGGGCTCCCGGCCTCGGCCACCACAAGACCGGCATCGACCCAGTTGACCACCTCCAGGGACCAGAGCTCGAGGATCGGCTGAAGGTCGAACCCCGCCCCGGTCTGGAGAACCAGACGTGCCCCGAACCACCAGCCCGTCTCCTCCTCCCCCACCCCCCGGGCGGGGAGCCATCGCTCGCCCGAAAGATCCAGGCTCACCTCCTCCGCCCCGACCTCGAAGCCGCGGAGTTCCGGCATCCGGAACGTATCCACTCTTGGCTCCGCCAGTCCCCCGATGGCCAACCCGAAAACCAAGGCACAGCCCCCGGCAACCGTCCGAAAACACTGTATTGGGGTGGAGTACATCGTTCGCGGGTTTCCCCGGGACCATACCCCGCGCGAAGGGCTTCTGCCAGTCGCAAACCGGTCAAATCGGGAAACCTCGTGCCCCCCCCAAAAACCACATCGCCACGCCCCACAGATGCCTGCAGAGCAAGGTCTCAAGGGGTTTCAAACCAACGACCTCGAGGTGATGCTCCCCACACCCTGCGGAGGCATGGAGGATGGGTCGCCAGGAGTCTCAACCACCCCCCGTTCGGGAGGAAGCCTCAGAGAGCCCAAGCGACACGCGATCGCGTCGGCCACGAGCTAAACGGTGCCGGGCAGCGACTCTCGGGATTGAAGCATCCGCCTGAGCTTGGCGAGGGCTACCGACTGAAGCTGGCGGATCCGCTCCCGCGTCACCCCAAACTGCTCTCCCACCTCCTCGAGGGTTCGCTCCGCCCCATCGTCCAGGCCAAAGCGGCGTCTCAGGATGCTCGACTCACGAGGATTGAGCTTCGCCACAAGCTCATGGATCAGCGAGAACCGGGTCTTTTGCTCAAGAGCCTCGTAAGGACACGCGGCACCGGCATCCTCGACCAAGTCGGCAAGGGTGCCGGAATCGGGATCCGACCCAAGTGGCGCCTCCAGCGACGCGGTCTGGATGAGGGAGTCGCGAAGCCTCCGGATCATCTCCACCCCAACCCCCATCGCCGCCGCCAACTCGGCATCCGAGGGGGCCCGACCGAGCTCCTCCCGAAGGCGAAGCTGGTGGCGATTCATGTTGGCCAGCCGGTCGATCATGTTGATCGGAATCCGGATCGTCTTCCCTTGCCGGGCAAGACCTCTCCGGATCGCCTGACGAATCCAGAGGACCCCATAGGTCGAAAACCGGCACCCTTTCCCAGGGTCAAACTTCTCCACCGCCCGCATCAACCCGATGTTTCCCTCGCTGATCAGGTCAAGCAGTGGAACGCCAAATCCCTCATACTCCTTGGCAATCGAAACCACGAGCCGGAGGTTCGCTCGGATCATCTGCTCCCGCGCAGCCGGATCCCCGGCCTGAACACGATGCGACAGGCTCACCTCCTCCTCGGGAGTCAAGAGCGCCACCGCCGCCGCCTCCCGGTAATACACCGTCAAGGGCGCCTCCACCCCGTAACGTCGCCCAACTCCCTCCGCCTCCCCCCGGGGCGCGTCACCCCTCGACACCACAGAACCAGAATTCTCCACTCCCACCAGCGGAACGGCGATCGGCTCGGGGGGAACGACAGGCCATTCCGGTCGCCCCGCCTCCCGCGTCGACACCTCCACCAGACTGGCAGAACGTTTGACACTCGCACTCCGGATTCGGTTCCTCCTGGAGGCTGCCTCGAGACGATGAGTCGGCATAAGGTGAAGAGTTGACTAACTTTTGTTTAACAAATTGGAGACAAACCCCAATCTTGTCAACATCGCAGCAAAGAATGTTAAGCAGCTAATGAGCCCAAATTAGCAAGGTTATACTTAACACTCCACGCCCCCTCGGGGATTGCAAAACGGGAGCCGGATTGTATCTATGTCTAATATATGTTTAATATCCATTTCCCCTCTTGGTTGGGGTGGGGTTTTACTCGAAGACCGACGATAGAACCGGGGGTGGGGAGGATGGCGACGACGGGCGCGGGGATGCCGCTCATGAAACCGGTTGGAGGAAAAGCGCTTTGAAAACATACACCTTGGAATCCGAGATCGTGCTGCCGCGGGGGATCGAGGAAGTGTTCGCCTTCTTCTCCGACGCAATGAACCTGGAAGCCATCACCCCTCCCTGGGTGCAATTCAGCGTGTTGACGCCCGCCCCCATCGAGATGCGGGTCGGGCTGCGCATCGACTACAAGCTCAAGATCCATCGGTTTCCCGTCCGCTGGCAGAGCGAGATCACCGCTTGGGAGCCCCCCCACCGGTTCATCGACGAGCAACGGCGGGGCCCGTATCGGCTTTGGATCCATGAGCATCGGTTCGAGTCCTGTCCCGAGGGGACCCGGATGACAGACCACGTCCGGTACGCGGCGCTGGGAGGAAGCCTGGTGCAGAAGTATCTCGTGGCACCCGATCTTCGTCGCATCTGGGCATACCGCGAAGCCCAGATGCGCAAACGGTTCGGCCCGGAGCGTCGCGAACCGGCGGTCGTCTGACTTACCCCCGTCGCCACCGTGAGGCGGCGACCGCGCCCCCAGGGTCGCGATCCGCTGCAACTTTCCAGGGGATGCCCGTGTTCTGCAGGAGCCGCCTTCCCACGGGCTTCCCTGGGGAGGCCACCCTATGGAAACGATTCTTGCGCTCTGCATTGGACTCGGACTCAGCGCCGCCTGTGGCTTCCGGATCTTCGTCCCGATGCTCGGCCTCAGCCTTGCCGCTCACACCGGACACGTCTCCCTGGCCTCCGACTTTCGGTGGCTCGGGTCCGATGTCGCCCTGACCGCCCTGGGAGTTGCGACCGCCTTGGAAATCGGGGCTTACTACGTCCCGTGGCTCGATCATTTTCTCGACACCCTCGCCACCCCGGCCTCCGTGGTCGCGGGCACCATGGTCACAGCCTCGGTGATGACCGACATGAGCCCGTTTCTTCGCTGGACCCTGGCGGTCATCGCGGGCGGCGGGGTGGCCGCTGCGGTCCAGACCACGACTGTGGTCACCCGGGCAGCCTCGACCCTGGCCACCGGCGGACTGGCCAACCCCCTGGTGGCCAGCGCGGAGCTCGGCGGGGCGCTGACCGCGACCGCCCTCTCGCTGGCAGCCCCGGTCGTCGGGATCGCGCTTCTGGTCGTGGGGGTTGGGTTGGTGGGGCTCTCCTGGGGCCAGCGACGCCGCCGGTCCGCGAGCCGATCCCGCGAACAACAAATCATTTGACCCGCCGCCCCGGATGCCGTATTGGTCTGCGACGTGACGCGGTCCTTGAACAATCAACTGCTGCTTACCACCGGCCTGCTGCTTCTGAGCAGGCCGGCAGTTGGGCATTGAGTTGAGCTGACGCTTTCAAAGACCCCACTGCCAAACAAACTGGCGGTGGGGTTTTTTGTTTTCAGGATGGATCCAAAAAGCGAGAACACCGCCGCCGCAACAACGGGAAACGAATGAGCAACGAACGAATCACGATCTTCGACACAACGCTCCGCGACGGCGAGCAATGCCCCGGGGCGTCCATGAACCTCCGGGAGAAGCTTGAGGTGGCGCGGCAGCTGGCGCGGCTCAAGGTCGATGTGATCGAGGCAGGGTTCCCGGTCATCAGCGATGGGGATTTCACCGCCGTCCAGACCATCGCCCGGGAGATCAAGGGCCCGCGAATCGCGGGGCTTGCCCGGTGTGTCGCCCGGGACATCGACGCCGCAGGGGCCGCCGTGAAGCCGGCGGGAAAGCGCGGGCGCATCCATGTGTTCCTCGCCACCTCGAAGATCCATCGCGAGTTCAAGCTCGGCAAGGCACAGGATGAGATCATCCGCCTGGCGGTGGAAGGGGTGAAACGGGCACGCGGATTCGTCCAGGATGTCGAGTTTTCCCCAGAGGATGCCTCCCGCACGGAGCCCGATTTCCTCGTGGAAGTCTGCCGCGCAGTCGTCCGCGCGGGGGCAACGACGGTCAACATCCCCGACACCGTCGGCTGGGCCGTGCCGGAGGAGTACGGAGCCCTGATCCGGCACCTCCACGAAAACGTGGACGAGTTCCGAAAGGGGCGGGCCGTCATCAGCGTCCATTGCCACAACGACCTCGGCCTCGCGGTCGCCAACTCCCTCGCCGCCGTCCGGAACGGGGCACGCCAGGTGGAGTGCACCGTCAACGGGATCGGGGAACGGGCGGGGAATGCCGCCTTGGAGGAGATCGTCATGGCGCTCAGGACCCGGGCGGAAGTCTTCCGGGGCTTCGACTGCGGGGTCAACACCCGGGAGATCGTCAAGTCCTCGCGGCTCGTCTCCCGCATGAGCGGCCTCGTCGTCCAGCGCAGCAAGGCGATCGTCGGCGAGAACGCGTTCGCCCACTCGAGCGGCATCCATCAGGATGGAATCCTCAAGAAGCGCGAGACCTACGAGATCATGAATCCCCGGCACGTCGGCTGGGGGGCCACGGAGCTCCCGCTCACCAAGCACAGCGGACGCGCGGCGGTGTCGGCCCGGCTCAAGCACCTCGGCTTCAAGATGACGGATGCCGAGGTTCAGGCGATCTTCTCCCGCTTCAAGGAGATCGGGGACAAGAAGAAGTTCGTCTACGATGATGATCTCAGAACCCTCGTCGAGGGGCACATCACCGAGGTGCCCGAGACCTGGAGCCTCGAGTACCTGAACGTCACCAGCGGCAACCAGACGGTCCCCACCGCCACGGTGCGGCTCCGCCGGGCCGGGTCGGCCGAGGCGGAAACCGATGCGGGCACGGGCGACGGGCCGGTGGACGCCGCCCTCAAGGCGATCGACCGCCTGACGAAGATCCGGGGCAAACTCATCGACTACGCCCTCAGGGCCGTCTCACAAGGAAAGGACGCCATGGGGGAAGTGACGATGAAGGCCGACTTCGGCACCGGGGACCTTGTTACGGGCAAAGGGGCGAGCACCGATGTGATCGAGGCGAGCGCCCGGGCGTACCTGAACGCGGTGAACCGGTTCCTGAGCGAATCGAGGCCGCGGGCCAGCGCCGCCCGGCAACGCCCTCCGCAGCCTTGAGTCCCCCACCCTGCAGTCGCTGCCAGGCAGTTTGTTTGGATTGAATCCAAGCCTCCGGCTTGTCAGGCTGCCCGAAGCGTGATCGGACTTTTGGGTCTCATGACAGGATGGTTTCCGCGAGCCTTTCGGCTCCCCGCGGGCGCCCGGCGCGCCCGCGGGGTTTCGTCGTTCCCCCTCACCCTCGCTCTTCTCCTCCTCGTCGCCCCCTCCTCGGATGCCGCCACGGCCCGGGTGAGCCTGGATCGCAACACCCTCCCGGTCGGAGAGACCGCCACCCTGACCCTGACGGTCGAGGGAACGACTCCGCGCACCCAGCCCTCATTCAACGGCGGAGCGGGCCTTCGCATCACCGCGGCCGGACGATCAACCTCGGTGAGCCTGGTCAACGGACGGCAAACCATGGAAATCGCCCTCACCTACACGGTGGAGGCCCTTCGTGAGGGGGACTTCACCCTCCCGGGGGTGGAGATCCAATCCGACGCCGGTCCGCTCCGCACCCGTCCCGTGGCCGTGAAGGTGGTCCGCGGCGGGGCGACTCCCGTCGGTGAGGGGCAGGCCTCCCTGAGACTCGTCCCGTCCAAGACCTCGTGCTTCGTCGGCGAGCTGGTGCCGCTCGAGATCCAGCTCTACGTCGAGGAGGGCCGGCTCCAGCAGGGTCCCCAGCTTCAGGGGGAAGGGTTCAACTTTGGGAAGATTGGCGACCAACCGACGCAGACCCGCACCCGGGTGGGGAATCGCACCCTCAACGTGGTGACGTTCCGGACCGTGGCCACGCCGGTGAAGACCGGGAAGCTCTCCCTGGGACCGATCTGGCTCCAGATGGAGGTCCCCGTCCCAGGCTCGCGGCAGGATTTCTTCGGGTTCCGCCAGAGCCACTCGATCCGGGTCACCGCCGACGCCCTCCCGTTGGAGGTGCAACCGCTGCCGCCGGGAGCCCCCGCGGATTTCTCCGGGGCCATCGGCCAGTTCACCCTGGACTACAACGCAGGACCGACGCGGCTGGCGGTGGGCGACCCCATCACCCTCAAGGTGACCCTGACCGGCAGCGGTCCGATCGAGAGCCTCACCCTCCCCTCCCTGGATGGCTGGCAGGGATTCAAATTTTATCCGCCGAGCTCCAAGACCGAACTCGCCGACCCAATGGAGACCTCCGGGAGCAAGCGATTTGAGCAGGTGGTGGTCCCGCAGTCCCCCGAGATTCGTCAGCTGCCCCCGTTCACCTGGTCCTACTTTGATCCCGAG
>DMJJ01000331.1 GCA_003452185.1 Verrucomicrobiales bacterium
TGCTCCAGCGCGGCGTTGAACCCCGTGGGGACAATTTTCCCCGGGTTGTCCACCAGCTTGAGGTTCGGATGGTATTGCTGCGCCCCGACCACCAGCTCCCGCGTCCGGTCGGTCGACATCCCGTCCACGATCAGGAGCTCCAGCCGGTCGGCAGGGTAATCCTGCTCAAACACCGCCTCGATCGCACCGGTGATGAAACGCTCCTCGTTTCGCACCGGCATGATGATCGAGACGAACGGCGGGTCGCAGACCGGGTCCATCGCTCGGGCTTCAGATCCCTGGCTCATAGTGAGGGTCAAAAAATCTTCGAGTAATACATCGCATCCCCCGGCGGCACCGTTCCCTGGAACGGAACCCATCCGTGGCGCTCGTAGAACCGGCGGGCCCCCGCATTCTCGGGATACACGGAGAGACGCAGCGAGGCGCAGCCCCTGGCCCGGGCCTCCTGCTCGAACCCCTTCATGAGCTGCTCGCCCACGCTCCGCCCGCGGGCCTGGGGATCAACGCCGATGCTCACCAGCGAGAGTGTCGGCATCGGGAGCAGGGGTGCCGCCTTCGGCTCCGACCGCCGGCCGAAGATCGACGCCACCCGGTTCCACGCGGTGCGCCGGATCCGCGCCGTCCCGAGCAGCCAGGGGCGCAGGCAGACGGCAAGGGAGGCCGCCGGCACGAGCGCCCGGTTCATCTCGGGAAGGAGCTCCACGGGGGCCCCGGCCACGTATCCCAGCGCCTGCCCCGACTCGCTCATGGCAACGATCGCCACCCCCTCGGGCCGCAGGAGAAACCCCCTCAGGAACGAGCGGAGATACCCCCGGCCGAGCTGGGCGTTCATGTACTCGGGAAACGCCGCCATGTGGATTTCAACCACCGCGTCGAGCGCCCCCTCAGTCAAGCGGGCCACCTTCACCGTGCCGACCGTCACATTGCTTACCGGGCTGTTCATGACAACGACTCCTTCACCCCCAGATACACCTCCACCACACGACGCGCCACCTGGTCGATCCCCAGGCCGAGGACCGCCTGGCGCCCGTTGCAGCGACGCCGCTCCCGCAGAATCTCAATCAGCCCCGCGGCGATGCTCTCCGCATCCCGCCGGACCACCCTCGCGGGGACCACCCCCTCGAGGCGCTCCTCAACGTCCCCGACGGGCGTCGCCACCACGGGACAGTTGCACGCCAGGGCCTCCTTCACCACGTTGGGGGAGCCCTCCTGTCGGCTGGCGCACAGGAGCGCGTCCGCCGCGGAATAGTGCAAGGGCATCTCGTCGGGCTTCACCCCCACGAACACCCGCAGCTCGGCGTCGGGAAACACCCCCCGGACCCGTTCCATGGCCGCCTCGGCCACCGCCAGCCCCTTGTTGACCGGGTCCCGGGCGGCATCCATCACCACGATCCTCCGGTCCGCGGGCCACCCGAGCCGACGCCGAGCCTCCTCCCGGTCGATGGGGATAAAGCGCTCCAGGTTGACCCCGTCCGGGATCACCCGGGCCGCCCCGCGCCGCCACCAGAGAGCCCGGCGGAGCTGCCCGCTGACGCAGATGAGGGCATCCGCCTTCAGCGCAGCGAGGTTCGAGAGGAGAATCCCGACCCAGGTCCGGACCCACGAGATTCCAGCCCCGGGCAAAAGGTCGCTCCCGGCGTAAGTGATCAGGGACCGGCATCCCGACCAGACGCAGAGCATCGCGGTGATCGTCCCGTACCGGGCATGGACGAGGTCGGGCCGCAACCGGCGGACCTCGGCCCGCAGCCCCTTCCAGGCCGCCCACAGATCCCCCGGCGAATGGCTGCTCCCGATGTCAAACGTGCTCACCTCCACCCCCAGGGCCCGGAGCGCCGTCACCTGGCGATCAACCCACACGGCGGCGAATGTCCTGTTGTCCGCCTTCTTCCAATGGTTCGAGACCACGAGGACATGGCACGGCCGGGGGGAGGGCAGGGCCGTGACCCCGCTGCTTGCAGCCGGGTCGGGGTTCGGATCGTTGAACTCTCGGGCGGTCATCATTCGCAAAAAACTCCTGCAGGTGCACCCCGGCGGCTCAGGCCGCCGAGCGGGCCGCTGCCGAGGCATCGGCCGAGAGATAGAGCCGGGCCCAGTTCTCGAAGATGGCGAGACGGAACAGCAGGTTCAGGAGCGGCTTTGCACGGCTCCCCCCTTCGTACTGGGCCAGAAGGCGCCGGATCCCCTCCGGGTCGGCGAACCGGTCGAGGTGGCGCGGGCTGCCGACATGCTCGCGGAGCCACTCCGCCAGGGGCCCTCCCAGCCATTGGGACTCGGGCGTCGAGAACCCGAGCTTGCTCTTGCGATGGCGAACCATCGGGGGCAGGGTGTCGGCCAGCGCCTCACGCATCACATACTTGGTCCATCCATCGCGGAGCCGGAGATTCGATGGCAGCGTGGCCATCCACTCCACGAACACATGGTCGACAAAGGGCACCCGCGACTCGATCCCGAAGGCCATCATGTTCCGATCCTCGTAGCGAAGGAGCACCGGCAGGCTGAAACGGGTCAGGTCCCCCTCGAGCCTCCGGGACAACGATCCCCCGATCCCCATCCCGGCGGGGCGAGGCACGCCGGCGTCCCCCGGAAAGAGCACGTCCACCTCGACCAGCGAGCGGAAGAGATAACGGCGCCCCTCTGCGAAACGCGTCGTCCGGAGAATCTCCGGGCTGAGGAAGAAGGCCATCGCCTCCCGGGCAGCCCGGACCCAATGCCCCCCGCGGGCAAGCTCCCGGAGATACACCAGGATGAACTTCCGGTACCCGGCCAGCTGCTCATCCGCCCCCTGCCCGTTGAGGAGCACCTTGATCCCGTGCTCCCGGGCGAGGCGTGCGACGCAGAACTGCGCATAGCAGCCGGTCCCGCCCACCGGCTCCTCCTGGTGCCAGAGCCAGGTCTCAAGGTCCTTCCGCAGCCGCTCCCCGTTGGGAAAGACCTCGTGCGGCCGGCATCCGGTCGCCTGAACCACGGCGTTCATGTAAGGGCGCTCGTCCAGGGAGGCTTCCTCGAAGCAGGCGCTGAATGTGTGCTGCCAGTCCTCACGCCAGGCGCCGCGGCGGCGGAGCTCCCCGTTGACCAGGCAGACGAGCGCCGATGAGTCGAGGCCGCCGCTGAGACAGGTTCCCACGGGAACATCCGACCGGAGATGCAGGTCCACCGCCTGCTGAAACTGGGAGCGAAATCCCTCCAGCCACGGACCCTCCTCCCCGGCACGCGCCAATGGAACCTCGTGCGCGACGGGGGCCCAGTAGCGCTGTGGACGAAACTCCTCGCCCGGGCGCCACTGGAAGAAGTGCCCCGGCGCCAGCCGGTCGATCCCTTCAAAAAAGGTCTCCGTGGGCTCGTGCTCCAGAAGGTTGTAGGCGAGGTACTGTCGCGCGAGCGTGGGACGGATCCGGGGCGAGGGGACCCAGGGGAGCAACGCCTTGAGCTCCGAGGCGAAGGCGAGGATGCGGTTCCCCTCCCGCCAGTAGTGGAATGGCTTGATCCCAAGCCGGTCGCGGGCACCGAAGGCCCGGTTTTCCACACGGTCCCAGACGACAAAGGCAAACATCCCCCGCAGGCGCTCCAGGCACCCCCGTCCCCACTGCCGGTAGGCGGCAAGCAACACCTCGGTGTCGGAGTGGCCCTTGAACTCGTGCCCCAGGGCCCGGAGCTCCGCACCCAGCTCAACGTAGTTGTAGATCTCCCCGTTGAACACGAGGGTGTAGCGTCCGGACGGGTCGGACATCGGCTGGCGGCCGGCATCGCTCAGGTCGAGGATCGCGAGGCGACAGTGACCGAGGGCCACGCCCTCGGCCTCGAAGAAGCTCTCCCCGTCGGGCCCGCGATGCCGCTGTCGCGCGATCATCCCGCGGACGCGGGAGGCCGACTCCGGGCACGTCCCGGCCTGAAACAGAATGCCTGCAATCCCACACATAGAAATAGGAATTCGATCACTCCCCGGGGGCCGCGGGGGCCGCCTCGACGAGCGGGGTCACGTTCGCGGCGGGACGAAGCCCCAGCCCCGGCAGGAACATCGCGGCGGCCAGCCCGAAGGTGAATCCCGGAAGCACCTGCCGCATGCCGTTGCCTGTCATGTACAGGAGCGTGTACGCCACCAGCGCCGCCGTCACGGCCCGCCCATGCACCGTGCGGGCCCTGAGAAAGTGGGACAACGCCATCCAGAGGATCATCCCGATGGCCAGCACCCCCAGGGACCCGTGCTCCGCGAGCAGCCGGGTATACTCGGTGTGCGAGGCGGCCCGGTACTCCATCGCCTCCCGGACCTCCTTGCCCCGCCCAACTCCGATGCCGAGGACCGGGTTTTCGGCAAAGATCTGCAGATCCATCGCCATGATCTTGTCCCGGTTGGTGAGATCCGTGTTCTTGAACCGGTTACTCAACGCCCCCCCGGTGAAGTCATCCAGCCAGGGGTAGATCACGAAATACCCGGCGGCCGCCAGCACCAGCCCGCCCACCCCGAGCTGGAGGATCATCTGGGGGTTGCGCAGCAGGAGCACCGTGGCGAGCAGGGTGCCGCCGGCAAAGTAGTAGAGGCCGCAGCGGGAGAAAGTCAGTGCGCTCTGCGCGGCGAACATCAGCAGGCAGCATCCCATCAGCCCCTTCAGGGCCAGCGGCACCGGGCGGGTGGTGATCACCAGGAAGCAGGCGAGGCTTCCCAGCCCCAGGCTGGCCGAAACCTGGTTCGGCCCAAACCCGCCGCTCGCCGCGGCAATCGAGCTGTTGCCAAACTGGATCTCCGATCCCGCCAGCCCCATGACAATCAGCACCACCACCGCGACCGTGGGCACCACGTAGTGGAGGAGCACCCGGGCCAGCTGGCGGCCCGTCAGCCTCACCCGGACGAAGAACAAAACCCCCACCGCCAGGCTCACGGGACCCGACATGTCGAAGCTTACAATCTGCCGCGCCCGGTCAAAATCGGCCGACGCGAAGGTGAGCAGGGCGCTCGGGACCAGCGCCGCAAAGTAAATCAGCGGTGGGGGATAGGGCCTGAACCTGCCATGGCGGACGAGCGCGATGAGCATCGCCCCCACGATCGAGTATTTCCCGAGCTCCCACACCACGTTCGCCCCCGTGATGCGCCACAGGGCCTCGGATCCGGCGATGTACGCGACCAGGCAGGCGGTTCGGACCAGGGTTCGGTCGGTCCATGCCACCCAGAACGCCAGAGCGGCGGTCCCCAGCGCGTGGACGGGCGACACCGACCCGACCTTCCCGAGCAGGACCCCGAGGGCGGCATGCAGCACCAGCGCCCCGAGCACCCGGAGCGTCTTCACCGGGGGATCCTCGAAAGCCCGGACCGAGGGACGCGGCGGGAGCGGGAGGGCGATCGGTTCGGCACCCTCGGCCGGAAGCGCGTTGCCACTCATGAAAGCACCTTCTCATACACCCGGGCGAGGGATCGCCCAAGGCTGCGCAGGGAGTAACCGGCTTCGACGAACCGGATTCCCTCGGCCCCCAGCCGACGCCTCAGCTCCGGCTGCTCCACCAGTTCCCGCAGACGGGCCGCGAGCGCCGGCTCATCCTGCACGTCCGCCAACAATCCGTTCACGCCCTCCCGCACCACCGACGGCACCCCGCCGACGCGGGTCGCCAGGACCGGAAGCCCCGTGGCCATCGCCTCCAAGAGCACGTTCGGAGTCCCCTCCCAGTCCGAGGTCAGCATAAGGATCTCGGCCGACTGGTAGATCCGCATCATGTCCGATACCGGCCCTGCAAACTCCACGCACCCCTCGAGCGCCAGGTCGGCCACCCCCTTTTCGAGCTCACGTTTCAGCGGACCCGCCCCGACGATCACCCCCTGGATCGGCATCGGGGATGCCCCTCGAACCGCCGCGATCGCCCGCAGGAACCGGTCAAACCGCTTCTCCGGTCCCAGCCGTCCCACCGCGACGATCCGGACCGGCACCCGGCTGGGGCGGTCCACCGGATGGAAGGCCTCGGTATCGAGGACGTTCGCCAGGTGGTGGAGCCGTCCGGCCGGCACCCCTTGCTCAACGGCGTATTGGATGGCGATCTCCGAGTTCGCCGCGATCGCGGCCGGCCACCGGAGGCACCAGAGGCCGAGCCGGCGCCCGGTCATCTCCACCTCGTTCCGCCCCGTGCTGCGCATCGCCCCAAGATGGCGGATCCCGAGGAGCCGACCCGCCACGGCGGTGTAGACGTTGGTGTGGAAGTGCTGGCTTTGGAGCACGTCGGGCCTCCAGGTGCGAAGCTCCCGGACCAGCCTGAAAAGCCGGCCGAGACGACGCGGGGACTGGCCGATCCAGCGAACCTCGACGCCCAGGTCCCGGATCGCCTGCTCGTAATGCTCGCCCCGGGTCAGGCAGAGGACCCGCACCACGGCCCCATGCTCCACCAGGGTCCGGAGCATGTACACCAGCTGCCGTTCGGCGCCCCCCTGGCCCAAGGTGCCCGCCAAGAAGGCGACCTTCAACCCACGCAGGCGCTCCGTCCCGGCCATCACGCCGGGATCGGCTTCAAATTCAGGCTGCAAGGCGGGCAGGGAGCTCATAACAAGGCGGCCAGGGCCCCCGGACCCCGCGTTCCCTCTGCCGCCGCGGACCGCCCGAGCGGGCCCCATGCGGCGGTCAGGGCGCGGCCAATCGTATCCCGCCACGACTCGAGGGAGTAGGCAGACGCGGTCTCCACCGCCCTGCGCGACATCGCCTCGTGACGAGCTGCGTCCCCCAGACATCGCTCCACGGCGCGGGCGATCGCCTGGGGCGTTGCTTCCGGCAACACCTCCCCGCACCCGGTGCCCACCAGCTGCGGCAACACCGAAACCGGGGTGGTCACCACGGGGAGGCCCGAAGCGAGCGCCTCCAGGACCGCCTTGGGAAACCCCTCGGATGAGGTGGAGGGAAACACAAACAGGTCGGCTCCATGCAGGAGACGCATCACGGTCGGGTGATCGACGTTGCCGTGAAAGGTGACACGATCCCCGACCCCCAGCTCGCGGGCCTCCGCCCTGAAAGCCTCAAGCGCAGTCCCGTCCCCCACCACATCGAACCCGATTCCCGGAAACCGTTCTGCCAGGATCGGCAGGCTTTCGATGATGAGCCCCGTTCCTTTGAGCCTCTCCTGGCGGCAGGTGATGATCAGCCGCGGGGAGTCTCCCGGTGGCTTGCGCCGGCCCGCCGCACACGAGACCAGCTGCTCCCGGGTGAGGCTCGTGGAGAAGATCCATCGCACGGCGGGATTGCGCGGCGACGGGGGCACGTCGCTTCCCCCCGTGGCCATCATCACGTTGCGGCCTCCGCCAAAGGTTTCCATCAACCATTTCCACGCCTTCTCGGCGCGGGTGGAGGGGGCAAGCCAGTTGCCGCAGTGCCGGACAAAGAGCGGCTTGCGGGCCACGAGCGCCAGGAGCATCGCCACCGACCCGATGTCGCCAGGGATCGGTGCATGGATCGCGTCGGCCCGAAACGCCTCACGCACCACGGTGGGGAGGTTTCGGAGGAGCCAAACCGGGAAGTCGAGCTTGCGCCGCCACCCCCGCCCCCGGGGATAGGACATCGGCACGACCCGGAGGTTGTGCCCCACCAGCGGGGTCTTTGGGGCGCCGGCGTCCGCAGGGAGGCAGGGCACCACCACCGTGGTTCGATCGAACAGCTCCGAGAGCCCCCGCATCTGCATCGGGAAGCCCCCGTCGGTTGTGAACCCGGTCGGGGACTCCGGCGCGTGCCAGCATCGCTTGCTGGAGATGATGACCAAGTGCATGGGATCAATCCGCGCCCGACCCGGCCTCACCCCCGGCGGAAGGGAGGGCTCGCCGTGCCTGGGAAGCCTGGCGGTCGGGGTCCTGCTCCATGCCGTCGAACCGGACAAAATCGAAGCTCCCCGCCTCGGAGATCAGACGGGCCGGGTTGCCGGCCACCACGCCCCGGGGGGGAACGGGCTTTGTCACCACGGCCCCGGCGCCGATGGCGGCATCCTCCCCCACGTCGATCCGCCCGAAGAGGATGGCCCCCGCGCCAACATACACGCGATTGCCGAGGACAGGCGCCCCGCGCCGGTCCCCGCGGCCCCCGACTCCAAGGGTCACCCCCTGGGAGAGGTTGCAATGACGCCCAAGCCGGGCCTCGGGGCTGATGATGATCGGGCCGAAGTGCCCGATGTAGAGCCCCTCACCGACCTCCACCTCGGGGGGCAGGCTGATCCCCGTGAGAATCTCCATCGCCTTGTGCGCGAGAAGCCCCAGGATCCGGGCCGCCTGGCGGACTCCGGGCAGCCTCAGCCTCCGGTGCACGTGGTGGTTGATCCGGTAGACCGTGGAGGCCCAGAACCCCTGTGTCAGCAGGATCACCCCCAATGCGCTACCAGCCCCGGCGGCACGGTAGCGGCGGTAATCGCTTCGAATCAGGCCGGTCAGAGACATCGCAGATCAGAGGGCCGCCTTGAGCTCCTCGGGAGCCTGACCATCACCCCGGTGCGACGGGATGAAGCCAGCCAGCTCGCGGGCAAGCCTGCCATAGGTGGCTGCAAAGCCGTAGTGTTCCTCGACGGCAGCACGCGCGGCAAGGCTCTGAGCCGCGGCCAGCGCCGGGTCCTCCAGAAGCTTCAGGGTGGTGAGAGTCATCCGCCGGTCGTCCGGCTCGAAAAAGATCCCGCGCCCGTGCTCGAAGTCCATCCCGTACCCGGCGTCCGGCGAGGCCACCATCGGAACCCCGACCGCCATGATTTCCACAAGCCGGCTGCGGAACCCGTACGTCCCCTCCCATGGGCAGAGGCAGACGGTGAAACTCTTCAGGACCTCCTGGGCGCGCTCCACAAACCCGGTCACCTTGACCCGGGGATCCCGCGCCAGCGCCTGGACCTCCGGGGGAGGCTTGCTCCCCACGATCCAATACTCGGCCTTGGGGAACTTTTTCCAAACCGCGGGCATGATCTTTTCATGGACCCGGAGCGCCTCCCGCGCGTTGTGGGCGCTTCCCAGGCCGCCGTAGTAGCCGACCCGCAGCGGGGTGGCCGGGGCCCAGCAGCGGGACCAGGCCTCAAGGTCAATGCCCATGCACGCCTTGAGCAGCGGGGTGGCGGCCGGGATCCGGGATCGGATGTACCGGGCCTCCCCCGTGGTGATTGCGATCAGCGCGTTGAACCGACGCCACGCTGCCTCCTCCGCCTGGCGATACCGGCGGACGGCCCACCGGCGACCCCAGGCGGGAAGCCATCCCACGGTCTTGAGCTGCCGGTCAAAGGCCTGCCACAGGACGTTGTGGGTGTCGACCACGCACGGGATCCCGCGGTTGCGGAGCGCGGTCGCGGCCGCCGAGGCGTGGAAATACTCGAACAGGGCAAGGTCGAACGACCTTCCCTCCACCAGGGAAAGGACGCGCCCGGGACTGAACTCCACCGAGCCGAGGGCGTAGTTGGAGGTCTTGAGCCCCGTTCGGAGGACAAACAGCCCCGCCCCCACCCGGTGGGCGAGGCGGCCCCAGGCACCGCGGCC
>DMJJ01000607.1:0-2078 GCA_003452185.1 Verrucomicrobiales bacterium
CAGCCTGGGCCGGGGTGTAGGGGGACGGGGCGGGCTTGGAGGCCTTCTCCTTCTCCATGTCGGCGACGGTGGCCCGGAGCAACTCGCGCGCCTTGCGATCCTGCTCGGCACCCAGGCCGGAGGGGGCGGCGGAGGCGGTCTGCGCCACGGGGGCCGCAGGGGCGGGGGTCGCGGCCGGAACAGGGGCGGCGGCCGGAGCCGCGACGGGAGTCGGAGTGCCCGGCACCGGGGGCGGGACGGACGGGACGGCAATGGCGACGGCAGCGTTGGACACCGGGCGGACCTCGGGACGCTCCCCGCGACGTTCAGCGCGGCGGCGTTCCACCTCCCGCTCGATGGCGGCGATCCGCTCCTGGCGGGCCTTCTCCTCCGGGGTCAACTCGGTCTTGCGCGCCGGACGGGGGTTGGTGGCGTACTCAACCTTGGGGCCGGGGGCGACGGTCGGCTTCGCGTTCTTCTTGCGGCTGGCCGCCATCGCGCGCGCCTTCTCCTCCTGCTCGCGGGTCAGGGGCTGCTGGGCGCTGCCTGACTGGGCCGACTCCTTGCGCCAATACTCCTGGGCCTGACGCTCCAGCTCGGCCTGCGCCCGGGCGGCCGGGGAGTTCAACGGAGTGCTCTGGGCCTTGAGAAGATGCCTTCCGGGAAGCATCCCCACCCAGATCAGACAGCAAATCAGGAACCGGCGGAGGTTGTGCATGGAGACAGTTTTAGCGCACCCCGCCCTTTGGGCGCAATAGGATAAACCGTCCCGCAGCCCCGCCCCGCCCCCCCGGGGGCGACCCTGCTCAGGCGCTCTTCTGTCGCATCATGTAGAGCCGCTCAATCTCGGCAACCGCCGCCTTGATCGTGGTCTCATCGGTCCCGAAGGCGGCCGCCGCCTCCCCAAGCAGCCGCAGGTCGTCCTGGGAGACAAAAATCGCCGGAACCTCCCCCGCCGAAAAGGCGTGAATCTTCTCCCCCAGGAGCAGCAGCCCAAGGAGCGGGCGGCTCGCGGCCGGGGCGTTGGCGAGGGTTGCCTGGTGATGGTAGGGAATCGCGGTGCAGAGCTCGGGGGCGAACCCCCACTTGCGGGCCAGCGCCATGCTCACCTGAGCGTGATTGAATCCGTAGCACTCGATCTCGGTGTCGGGGCTCGCCGGGTTGGAGGAAAGGGCGTCGTCGACCAGATAGGCGTAGTCGGTGACATGCCGGGACATCATGGGAACCGCAACATCATGGAGCAACCCGAGGAGGAACGCCTGGGGTTCCAGTCCCGGGGCCAGGTGCTGCGCGGCGATTTCCCCCATGTGGCCAATGACCTCCACATGACCCCAGTAGGCCCCGCAAACCGGGCCGGTCTCCCCGAGGGCAAGCCGGAGCACCGAGACCACCACGGCGTTGTAGAACTCGGTGAGTCCCAGACGCCCGAACGCCTCGTCCACCTTGGTGATCTTGGTGCGGGATCCGAACCAGGCGGAGTTCGCCACGACCATGAGCTTGGCCACCAGCTCCTTGTCGGCCTCGACTTGGCGGATCAGTTCCTCCTGGGCGCAGTCCACCTGGCCGAAGCGCTCATTCAGGCTGGTGATCACGCGGGTGCGGGCCAGGATGCCCGATCTCTCGATCAGTTCCTCTACCTTCTTCTCGGCCTCGGTGAGGCCCTGCTGGGGAGCGGCTTGCTGGCTCATGAAAATGAGGCCCGGGACGACCACGGTCATTGCGCGGCTGATTCCAAACCCCTCCACTCGGCCACCGCGAGGGAACCACCCCCCGCGGCGGACCGCCCCGTCAGGCCAGCCCGTGACCTGCCCCCCGGGCCCGGTCTAACCGGATTGATCGGCCGGCGCGGAAAAACCTGAACCGTTGGCCCCGTGGCCGATGCGCCCCGCCCTTCCCGCCGTCAGGCCAGCCCCTTGCTGTCAACCCACCGGACGGCAAGGTGGAGCAGCTCCGGCAACCCCGAGAGCTGGAGCTTGCTCTTGATGTTCACGCGATGCACCTCAACGGTCTTCACGCTCACGTTGAGGCGGGTGGCGATGGCCGCCGTCCCAAGCCCCTGCCCCAGGAGCTGGAAGACCTCGAGCTCCCGGTCGGTGAGG
>DMJJ01000607.1:2371-2678 GCA_003452185.1 Verrucomicrobiales bacterium
CCTCGAGCTCCCGGTCGGTGAGGCGCTCCACCGGGGAGGCCTCGGGGGACTGCCCCCGCCGGCCGGCGAAGATCTCAAGGATCCGCTCCGAGATCCGCTCGCTGACGTAAATCTGTCCCTCCAAAACGCGACGGATCGCGTGGAGCAGCTTCCTCCCCCCCTCCTGCTTCATGATGTATCCGCGTCCCCCTGCACGCAGGACGCGCTCCGCGTACAGCAGCTCGTCGTGCATGGAGAGGACAAGGATCCTGAGGTCGGGATACTGCAGGTGCAGATCCTTGATGAGCTCCAGGCCGCTGCGATCGGG
>DMJJ01000483.1:0-204 GCA_003452185.1 Verrucomicrobiales bacterium
TGCCGGTGAAGTCCTTGATCTCGTTGGTGCGAGCCTTGGCATAGAGCCCCTTGGGATCCCGCTTCTCGCAGACCTCGATCGGGGCGTTGACAAAGACTTCGACGAACTCGCCCGGCTTGAGGAGCCCACGGATTGTGTCGCGATCCGCCCGGTAGGGGGAGATGAAGGCAGTGATGCAAATGACGCCCGCATCGGCCATGAGGC
>DMJJ01000483.1:459-9295 GCA_003452185.1 Verrucomicrobiales bacterium
GACGCCCGCATCGGCCATGAGGCGGGCCACCTCGCCGACGCGCCGGATGTTCTCGGCCCGGTCCTCGGGCGAGAACCCGAGATCCTTGCAGAGACCGTGCCGGATGTTGTCGCCATCCAGGATGTAGGAGTGCTTCCCCTGGAAGAAGAGCTCCCGCTCGAGCTCGGTCGCGAGGGTCGACTTCCCCGATCCGGAGAGGCCGGTGAGCCAGATGACCCGTCCGCGGTGCCCATTGCGGGCAGCCCGCTGGTCGGGGGTGATCTTCCCCTGGCTCCAATAGATGTTGTGGCTCTTCTGGAGGGCGTCAGAGGTGCGGCGCGAGTAGTTGTCGTTGACGACAATCCCTCCCCCGGCGACCTCGAGTCCGTCGACGATGACAAACCTCCCCGTGACGACGATCTCGTCGTGGGCGTCAAAGGCCACGGGGCGACGGCAACGGAGGGTGACCTCCCCGACCTCATGGCGTCCCACATACCGGTCGGTCTCGGGGCGCTCGATCGGGTTGAGGGTCGAGGCGTCGATCACCGCCTCGATCGATTCGATCTGGCAGTCGGCCTCCTGCGTGGCGAGCTTGAGCTTGTAGTTGCGACCCGGACGGAACGGCTGGCGCCCGAGCCAGAAAAGGCGGGCCTTGAATCGGTTCAGCTCGTACGGCGGCTGTGACTCCAGGGCGGCGACCGCCCCTCGCTCGACGAAAATTTGTTCCGTGAGGGTGATGCCGATCGACTCCCCTGCGCTGGCGGAGTCGCCCCCGGGGGTGCTCCAGCGCTCGATCGTCTTGACGACGCTGGTCTTGTTGGACGGGGCGAAGATCAGCCGATCCCCCACCTTGATCGAGCCCGCCTCGACGCGCCCGGCGAGGATCCGGCGCTCGTCAAAGCGGTACACGTCCTGGATCGGGAACCGGAGCGGCTGGTGGAGGGGCAGGTCCGTGACTTTGAACTCATCGAGGGTCTCGAGGACGGTGGGCCCCTGCCACCAGGGCATCTGGGAGCTGCGGGAGGCGATGTTGTCACCGTGCTTGGCGGCGATCGGAATGAAGATCTTGGGCTTCACGCCAACGCTCTTGAGCCATTCCCGGTACTCCTCCTCGACGGCCCGGAACCGGGCCTCGGAGTACCCCTCGAGGTCCATCTTGTTGACCAGCACCGCCACCTGGCGGATCCCGAGCAGGTTGAGGAGATAGCCGTGGCGTCGGGAGTTTTCCTGCACCCCCTCGTGGGCATCAATCAGCAGGAGCGCCGCCTCGGCGTTGGCCGCCCCGGTGATCATGTTCTTGAGGAACTCCTTGTGCCCCGGGGCGTCGATGATGACGTACTGGCGCTTGGCGGTATGGAACCAGATCTGCGCGGTGTCGATCGTGATGTTCTGGTCCCGCTCCGACTGGAGCGCATCCATCAGATTGGCCCACTCGAAGGGGACGCCGCGGCGCTCGGCAATTTTCTGGAGCTGCTCGAGCTTTCCCTCGGGAAGGGATCCGGTGTCGTTGAAGAGCCGGCCGACGAAGGTGGACTTGCCGTGGTCGACGTGTCCCACGATCACGATCTTCAGCTGCTCGCTCGGGATGGTGTTTGTACTCTGCATGGGGTGAAAGAAAGGGGGATGAGTGTGTTCGTGTCTGCCTGCGGGGCGCCTCTCACATGTAGCCGTCGCGGCGGAGCTTCTCGAAGGCGTCCTCGCTCTCCTTGTCCTGGGCCCGCCCGGCGCGCTCCGGGGCCCGGGTGTGGCGCAGCTCGGTGATGATCTCCGACACGGTGCGGGCGTTGGACTTGATCGGAAAGGTGCAGGGGTAGCAGCCAAGGCTCCGGTAGCGCTCCCCCTTCTCGTTGGCGAAGTAGAGCGGGATGATCGGCATGTTCTCGCGCTCGATGTACTCCCAGATGTTCAGCTCCGTCCAGTGGAGCAGCGGATGGATCCGGATGTGGGTTCCCTTCTCGTAATCGGTCTTGAACTGGTCCCAGAGCTCGGGAGGCTGATCCTCAACGTTCCACTCCATGTTCTTGTCGCGCGGGCTGAAGTAGCGCTCCTTGGCCCGGGTCGGCTCCTCATCGCGGCGGACGCCGACAATGACACCCGTGTAGTGATGCTTCTCGAGCACCGCCTTCAGGCCGTCCTTCTTCAGGGTGCCGCAGCACTCGACACGGGTCGCCCTGCCGCTCGGATAGGTGATGCCGCTCTTGAGCTGCTCCTCGTTCTTGCCGACGACGAGATCGAGCTTCCACTCCCTGGCCAGGCGGTCGCGGTACTCGATCATCGACGGGATCTTGTACGTGGTGTCGACATGCACCAGGGGGAATGGCACGTGGCCGAAGAAGGCCTTGCGGGCCAGCCAGAGGAGAACCGTCGAGTCCTTGCCGATGCTCCAGAGCATGGCGAGGTTCTCGAACTTGTTGAACGCCTCCCGGAGGATGTAGATGCTCTGGTTTTCGAGTTTCGACAGGTAGTCCATACAGGGAATTCGCTAAGGGTGGGGTCAGATTTGAAAATTGGCCTTCTTCGACATGAAGGTGTGGATGCCGCACTCGACCTTGTTGAACCCGGTCCAGCGCCCGGCCCGCTCGTTCTCCCCGCCGGCGGAAGGGACCGTGCAGGGCTGGCAGCCGATCGAGCGGTATCCCCGGTCGTGCAGCGGATTGTAGGGAATGCCGTTTTCCTTGAGGTGGGCCCACACCGCCTCCCGCGACCAGTTGGCCATCGGGTTGAGCTTGAGGATGTCGCGCCCCGACGCCTCGTCGAAGACATACACCTCCAGGATGCCGATCCCGGATCGTGTGTCGGATTGCTGACGCCGTAGGCCCGTGATCCAGCAATCGAGGTCGGCAAGCCGGCCCTGCAGGGGGATCACCTTGCGGATCGTGCAGCAGAGGTCGGGGTTGGTCTTCCAGAGCGCCGGCCCCTGGGCCTCCTCCTGCTGCTGGAGCGAGACCTCGGGCTGAAGCCCCTCGATCCGGAGGCCGAAGTGCTCCTCGAGCCGGCGCTTCAGCTCGTAGGTCTCGGGGAAGAGGAGATTCGTGTCCAGGGTGAACACGGGGAACTGCAGCCCCTCCTTGCGGGCGAGATCCATCATGACGAGCCCCGCTCCCTGGAAGCTCGTCCCGATGGCCGCCCGGGGGCCGAAGCGCTCCCACGCCCAGCGCAGGATCTCCGCGGTCGACGCGGTGTCGAACCGCTCATTCAGGCTGCGGGCTTCGTCTGGGGTCAGCATGGGTCTCTCCGCAAAATGGGGGGGCTGGGGTTTGGTTCTCTCCGGGCGCGGGGCTCAGGCCTTGACCGGTGCCGCGGGGGCTTCCTGCCAAACGATGCGCGCACACCAGTCGCCGAACCGCTCCGCCCCCGCACGCTCGCGGGTGTAGCGGGTGAGCAGGGCGCGAAGCTCCGACAGGATCTCCGCCTCCTTGAGCGATTCCTTGTGCAGGCGGTTGAGCCGGGTGCTCGACTGGTTGCCCCCCAGGTACAGGTTGTATTTTCCGGGGGCCTTCCCGACGAATCCAATCTCGGCCATGTAGGGACGGGCACAGCCGTTCGGGCATCCCGTCATCCGAATGATGACATCGTTGTCGGCAAGCCCCACCTCGGCAAGCAGCCCCTCGATCCGGCCAAGCAGGTCGGGGAGGTAACGCTCCGATTCGGAGAGCGCCAGGCCGCAGGTCGGGAGCGCCGGGCAGGCCATCGACGCCCGACGAATCGCGGTCGCCTGGTTCTCCACCGGAATCCCATGGTCGGCCAGGATCTGCGTGACCGCCGCGCGGTCCCCCGGTGCCAGGTTCGCCAGGATGATGTTCTGCGACGGGGTGAGCCGGATCTCCGGCGCGTGGCGCTCGGCGATGAGCTTCAGCGCGCTCTTCAGGCGGCGGGTCCCCTCATCCTTCACACGCCCGGTTTCGACATACAGACCGAGGAACCAGTTCCCGTCATGCTGCTGGTGCCAGCCAAAAACGTCCCCCTGGCGCTCAAAGCGGTACGGGCGCGGGTCGCCCAGCCGGAAGCCGATCCGCCTCTCAAGCTCCTCGCGGAACCAGGCGACTCCCTTCTCCTCCAGGACATACTTCAGACGGGCATGCTTGCGGTTGGTCCGATCGCCAAAATCCCGATGCACGGTCAGGACGCCCCGGGCCGCCTCCACGATGCGGTCGGGGGTCACAAACCCGATCACATCCGCCACCCGCGGATAGGTCTCCTCATTCCCGTGGCTCATCCCGAGACCCCCGCCCGCCGTCAGGTTGTAGCCAACAATCCGCCCCCCCTCCTCAATGGCGATGAACCCAAGGCAGTTGGTCAACACGTCCGTGTCGTTCAACGGAGGGAAGGCGAACGCGGCCTTGAATTTCCGGGGGAGGTACTGCTTGCCGTAAAGGGGATCGGCGAACTCCTTGTTCTCGGGATCCTCCAGGTTGAGCTGCACCCCCTCGACCCAGATGGCGTGATATGCCTTGGTCTTGGGGAGCAGGGCGCCAGAGACGCGGCGGGCATCCTCGAGCATCTGCGAGCGAAGGGCATCGACCGGCGGAGTCGGCGGAGCCATGACGTTCCGGTTCACGTCCCCACAGGCCGCAAGCGTGTCGATCAGGGCCTCGTTGATCCCCTTCATCAACTTCCCAAGCCCCTGCTTCACCACCCCATGGAACTGAAAGCTCTGCCGGGAGGTGATCCGAAGGGTCTGGTTCCCATACCGCGTCGCCAGATCGTCAAACACCAGATACTGCCGCGAGCTCAACACCCCGCCAGGGATCCGCCCCCGGATCATGAACATGTAATGCTTGCCCACCTTCCGCTTGTCCCGGTCGTCCTGCTGATAGATCCCGTGGAACTTCAAAAACTGGGTGTCGTCCTCACAAAAGCGATCCGCCGCCGGATCCGCCAGCGTGGCCCCAATGGTCCCAGCCAACGTCGGAATCGCCAGCTTGATCTGCTCGTTGTGCGTGAGCTTCGACTCGGAGGCAGCAGTCATATGATTAGTAATGTGATTAACTTATCGTGCATTGTTATCTTACCCCGACTGGGTGTCAATGGGGATTCTGGCTGGTGGAGGGGTGTCGGCGGTGGAGGAGAGCGACGAAGGCGCCGTCGACGCCATGCTCAAATGGTTTGAGCTGAGTATCTTGTGTGCATCGGAATTCCGAGTGCGTGGCCAGGAAGCGTTTGACCACGGTTTCATTTTCCTCCGGTTCCAGGCTACAGGTGCTGTAGACGAGGGTGCCTCCGGGCTTGAGTTGGACGGCGGCGTCGTCGAGGAGGTCGACCTGGGTTTGCTGGAGTCGGGAGATCTCCCCTTCGCTGACGCGCCACCGGAGGTCGACCCGGCGACGCATGACGCCGGTGTTCGAGCAGGGGGCGTCGACCAGGATTCGGTCAAAGACGAGGCTCAATTCGGGGTGACTGACCCCGCTTCGGGTGGAGGTTTCGACGCACGAGACGCCGAGTCGGTCGCAGTTTTCCCGCAGGCGTTGGAGCCGGGCCCGATGGGAGTCCTGGGCGATGATGCGCCCCCGGTTTTCCATCCTCTGGGCGATGAGGGTTGTCTTGCCGCCCGGGGCGGCGCAGAGGTCGAGGACCGTCTCTCCTGGCTGCGGGTCGAGGGTGGCGACCGCCAGCAGGGTGCTCGGGTCTTGGATGTAAAACCCGCCCGAGGCGAAGCTCTTCAGGGAGTGGAGGGGGGGGTGCTCCAGGAGGGCGTACACCGGGGTTGGGGAGGTCCACGGGAACTCCCGTCGCTCGAATCGCACCCCTTCCTGGGTCCAGGCGGCCTCGAGGAGGTCGGCACCTCCCTTGAGGAGGTTGGCGCGGGCGAAGATGGGAGGGGGTTGGTTGTTCCAGCGCAGGAGGGCGAGGGCCTGGGGGCGTCCCCAGCGGTTTTCCCATCGCTTGAAGAGCCACTTGGGGTGGGAGAACCGGATGTCCGGATCGGTCTCCTCGATCACTTGCAGCCGGAGACGGACGGCCTCCAGGTCGCGCAGCACCCCGCGGAGGACTGCGTTGACGAATCCCGAGGCCGGGCCAAGGTTCATCGCCTTGGTCATTTCGACCGTCTCGTGGACGGCGGCGTGCGGGGGAACCCGGTCGAGCCAAAGGAGCTGGTAGAGCCCCATTCGCAGGAGGTTGAGGATTGCCGGGGGCTGGGTCCGTCCATCCGTCCGCTGGTCGATCAGCCAGTCGAGGGTTCGTTGGTAACGAACGACGCCGCAGGCGATTTCATGCACCAGCCCCCGGTCCGGACCCTGCACCCGGCTCCGGTCGAGCTCCTCGGCGAGCAGGTCCTCCAGATAGGCCTCTCCCTCGCCGCGTCGCAGCAGGACGCGCAAGGCAATTTGTCTTGGTTTTTCCACGCAGCCGCGTTAATAAGCCGGAATACGTCAAGACTCACGGTTTTTTCGGTACGGTTAATGACTTGTCCCCTACTATGAGAGAAGAGTTCGAAAAACTGGCAGCCGCCGGAAAGGTGGAAGGAAAACACATCGAGGCGCTTGTGGCGCTCACCACCAGTGGCTACTGCCATCATCGGAGCTGGGGTTTCGGGCGGATCAAGGCGATCGATACCGTCTTCTCTCGCTTCACGATCGATTTCCCGGGCAAGGCTGGCCACCAGATGGACCTGAGTTTTGCCGCGGAATCGCTTCGGCCGATCCCGCGGGATCACATCCTGGCCCGCAAGGCGGGGGATCTCGAGGGGCTTCGTCAGATGGCGGCCCTCCACCATCTCGACCTGATCAAGGTCGTCCTGCAGAGCTACGGCGGCCGGGCCACCCTCGAGCAGATCCAGCAGCTGCTGGTGCCGGATGTCATCGCCGACGATTGGCGCAAGTGGTGGGAGGTGGCCAAGAAGGAGCTCAAGAAGGATGGGCACTTCCAGATCCCGGTCAAGAAGACCGACCCGATCATCTTCCAGGTCGAGGAGACGGCGCTGGCCGATCGTCTGCTCTCCGAATTCCGTGCCTCCAAGGGTCTGAAGGCGAAGACCGCCTCCACGATCGAGGCCCTCAAGAGCTTCCCCGACCTCACCGATCGCGCCGCGGTGGCCACCGAGATGGTCACCGCCCTGAACGCCGAGATCGCCTCGCATGTCCGGACCCAGCCGGCGGTCGCCCTTGAGGCGATCTTCGTCCGCGACGACCTCCGGACGGCCGGCGGTCTTCCCCCCTCCCCGGATGAGGTCCAGGGACTGGCGGTCTGGAGCCAGGACATCAAGTTCGCCCAGATCTTCGAGCAGATCTCCACCGGCAAGCACCGCCGCACCCTCGCCTCGTTCAAGGACTCGGTCCCCGCCCTCTGGCACGAGGCCCTTCTGGCCTCCATCAACAACCTCACGGCCAAAGCCTCCGGCGAGTGCGCCTGGATGCTCATCTCCGAGGGAAAGATGGTTCAGCTCAAGGAGGCCCTGGCGATGCTCATCAGCCGCCACAGCGCGAGCAGCGAGCTCCTCCTCTGGCTGGCGAAGGAACGCTCCGACTCCTTCGCCGACATCCTCGGGCCCGAAGTCTTCCGCGCGATGCTCACCGCCATCGAGCGGGACCAGTTCAACGAGAAAAAGTCGAACCGCCTCCGCGACTACATCATGGACGACCAGCAGCTGCTGGTCGACCTGATCGGGTCGGCCGACCTCGAGGTCATCAAGGACCTGACCCGCGCGCTGCAGCTCTCCCCCTGCTTCGACGACATGGACAAGCGGTCGCTCCTGGCCCGCATCGTCAAGAGCTACCCCGCCGTCCAGAGCCTGATCTCGGGCGAGGCCTCCAAGCAGGAGGCCGGGCTTGTGGTTTCGTGGGAGAGTCTCGAGCGCCGCAAGAGCGAGTACACCGAGCTCGTCCAGAAGACCATTCCCGCCAACTCCAAGGAAATCGCCATCGCCCGCAGCTACGGCGACCTTCGCGAGAACCACGAATACAAGGCCGCCAAGGAAATGCAGAAAGTTCTCCTCCGCCAGAAGGACGAACTCGAAGCCGCCCTCAACCGCGCGCGCGGACAGGACTTCCTCAACGTCAAGACCGACGTCGTCGCCGGGGGAACCGTGGTGCAGATCACGAACCTCCAGTCCGGCCAACGCGAGACCTTCACGATTCTTGGCGCGTGGGATTCCGATCCCGACAAGGGCGTCATCAGCTACCTCACGCCCGTGGCGCAGGCGCTCATCAACCACAAGGTCGGTGACGAAGTCGAAGCGGAACTGCAAGGCGGCAAGAGCCGGCAGCGCATCGAAAACATCGCCGCGTGGCGTACCGAGGCCCCGGCAGCGTCCTAAAATTCATTCAAACACAAAACGGCGGCGGAAAATTTTCCGCCGCNNAAGGCCGCCAAGGAAATGCAGAAGATCCTCATGCGGCGCAAGGCCGAGCTTGAGGCCCAGCTGATCCGGGCCCGCGGGACCGACTTCGCAGCCCCGCGCACCGACATCGTCAGCATCGGCACCCACGTGGATGTCACCAACCTGGAGACCCAGCAGAAGGAGCGCTTCACCATCCTGGGTGCCTGGGACTCCGCCCCCGAGAAGAACATCATCAGCTACCTCACCCCCGTGGCCCAGGCCCTCCTGAACAAGAAGCCGGGCGAGTCGGTGGAGTTCGAGTTCGAGGGGCAGAAGAAGTCGCTCCGCGTCGACGGGGTCCAGCCTTTCAAGGTGTAACCTGGCCTGCTTCCGCCGCTCCGTGACTGCGGCAGGCGGAAGAGAAAGAGCGTTCAAACGCCTCCCCTGAGTGGGAGGCGTTTCTTTTTTGCCCCCCCGGCGTTCCTCGCGGATCAGGCCCGCATGGGGGGGTTACTTCCGGAGCTTCAGGAAGTTTTTCAAGATCTGCCGGCCACTCTCCGTCAGGATGCTCTCGGGATGAAACTGCACGCCCCAGATCGG
>DMJJ01000508.1 GCA_003452185.1 Verrucomicrobiales bacterium
CACCAACTTTGTTCAATGGACCAACATCGGGACCGCCACGAGCGCCCCGGACGGGAAGCTCCACTTCACCGACACCAACGCATCGAAGTTCCGATATCGGTTCTACCGAACCACGAATTGACGCCCGCCGGCGGGGCCCCAAACGGCGGGCCTCCTCCCCCACTCCCGAACGCATGAGGCAGCCTCGCAGGCACGCACCGAAGCCATCCCGCCCACGCGCGGCTGGCACCCTTTGGTTTGCGGCCTCGCTCTGGCTTGCGCTTGCCCAGTGGGGGGGAGCCGGGCGATGCGGGGCGTGGGAGGCGGACTGCCGGGCCTGCGACTACTGCCGCGCCAGCGGCGACATCGCGGCAAAGATCGACGCCCGGATCCGCCGGCACCTTGCGACGGGAGGCTCGGTCCGCGAGATCGCCCTGGCCGAGGGAGGGACTTCCCTCCTCCGCTCCCCCATCGAGACTTGGGCCAAGTCCCTCCCCGAAGCCGTACGGCCGAACCGCGCCCTCCTCCGGTACCGCGGCTCAGGGCTTCCGGACAGCCCGCTCCTCTCGGCCTATTCCCCGAGCGTGAAGGTAAAGGGTGTCTGCATCGGCACCGACAAACTCGCCCACCTCTTCCAGCAAGGGTGGGAGTACTACTCCATCGCTGTACTCGACGGCAAAGGGGAGGCGCTGGCCGAACGCTACGGCGAATGGCTTGAGGGGAAGGAACCCCGGGCTTCCTATTCGAGGGATGAGCCCTATTTCCTCACTCAGCCCTCGGGGCGGGTCCTCGGTTACGGGAGCTTCGGCAGGACCACCAGCGGCGTCATCTCCCACGCCGACCTGGCCGCCAACCGGTCCGGGCTCCGAATGTACGGAGACCTCGCCCGAGGTTCCTTCACCTCGATTTCGAACTACGTCTCTTCAGCCCTGTGCGAGGAGGTAAACCCGAATACCTACACCCCCGAGATGCAGCGGATCGTTGATCACAACGAACGGGAATGGCAGCGCGCCCATGTTCCCAAACCGTGACGCCCACGGAAACGCCCCTCCCTCCCCTCCTCTTCCCCCCGCTCCGGTGTTCCCCCCGGAGAACCCAGGAAAGCCCGTGCCATTTACAAGCGGCGCAGGTTGGGCAATTCTGTGCAGGGTCGCCTCCGGGCGGCCGATCGACGGACCCCCTCCCGCAGGGGGCCTTTTCGTTCGGCCGGGCCGGGGCGCCCCGTGCCATGACCAACGCGCCCACCCAGCCCGCGGCCGTCGATGTGGCCCGCCAGGTCTTCCAGGCCCGCGGGCTGACCAAGGTCTACGGCACCGGCACGGCAGAGGTCCGCGCCCTGGACGGCGTCAACCTGGACCTCCCCGAGGGGGAACTGGTCGTCCTGCTGGGCCCCTCCGGCAGCGGAAAAACCACCCTTCTCAACATGCTCGGGGGACTCGATATCCCGACAGATGGAACGCTTCTCTACCGCGACTTCAACCTCGCGGAAGCGGGTGAGGAGGAGCGGACCCTCTATCGCCGGGAGCATGTCGGGTTCGTGTTCCAGTTCTACAACCTCATCCCAAGCCTCACCGCCCGTGAAAACGTGGCCCTGATCACGGAGATCGCCCCCGACCCGATGTCCCCGGAGGAGGCCCTCGGCCTGGTGCAGCTCAAGGGGCGCCTCGACCACTTTCCCGCCCAGCTCTCGGGAGGGGAGCAGCAACGGGTGGCGATCGCCCGCGCCATCGCCAAGCGACCGGCCGTGCTCCTGTGCGACGAGCCGACCGGGGCCCTCGATGTCCGGACGGGAATTGCGGTGCTGGAAGCGATCGAGCAGGTCAACCGCCAACTCGGCACCCTCACGGTCATCATCACCCACAATGCCGTGATGGCGGACATGGCCGACCGGGTGATCCACTTCTCCGACGGTCGGGTCCATGACACCCAGCGCAACCACCGCCGTGCTCCCGTCTCCACCCTCCGCTGGTGACCCACCCTCGCCTGGCCCCTCCTCCCCCACACCACCGGGATGCTCTCAAACCTCGATCTCAAGCTGATCCGCGACCTCGGCCGCATGAAGGGCCAGGCGGTCGCGGTCTCGCTCGTGATGGCCTGCGGGCTGGCGATGCTGGTGATGTCCCGGAGCCTCATCCGGTCGTTCGAGGAAACGCGCTCCGAATACTACGAGAGCCACCGCTTCGCCCACCTTTTCGCCCACCTCAAGCGGGCCCCGGCGGCCATCGCCGCGCAGGTGGCTGCGATACCCGGGGTCTCGACCGTGCAGCCCGGGATCTCGGTGCAGGTCACGCTCGACATCCCGGGACTCGATGAGCCGGCCTCGGGGCTTGTGCGCTCCCTTCCCGAGTTCGCCCCCCCGGAGCTCAACCGCCTGTTCCTGCGCGCGGGCGACTGGCTCACCCCGGGGGGACGTGGCGAGGTGCTGGTCGGGGAGGCGTTTGCCGAGGCGAACCAGCTCCGGCCCGGCGACTCCGTCACCATGCTCCTGAACGGGCGCCTCCAGGGATTCAAGATCAAGGGGATCGTCCTCTCCCCCGAGTTCATCTTCGAGTCGCGCCCGGGGGCCGCACTGCCGGACAACCGGACCTACGGGATCTTTTGGATGAACTACGAGCCCCTGGCGCGGGCCTTCGACCTCTATGGCGCATTCAACCATCTGGCCCTTCGCCTCGACGCCGGCGCCGAGGAGCAGGGAGTCATTGCGGCCATCGACCGCCTGCTGATTCCCTACGGCGGCCAGGGGGCTTACGGGCGTGCGGACCACCCCTCGCACATCCGCCTCTCGGATGAAATCCGGGTGCTGGCAACCCTCTCCATCGGATTTCCAACGGTGTTCCTGAGCGTCGCGGCATTCATGACCAACGCGATGATCTCGAGGCTCCTCTCGCTGCAACGGGAGCAGATCGCAATCCTCAAGGCGTTCGGGTTCAGGAACGGGCAGATCATCGCCCATTACCTCAAGTTCGCGTTGTTGCTGGTCGGCACGGCGGTCTGTGTCGGGACCCTGGGCGGGATCGGCCTCGGCCACAGGCTGGTGGTGATGTACCGGATCTTTTTCCGGTTTCCCTCCCTCGAATTCCAGCTCGACCGGTCAACCCTCTGGATCGCCCTGGCGGTCGGGACCGGCGCGGCGCTGGTCGGGGTTCTCGGCGCGGTCCGGCGGGCGGCGCGAATTCCGCCCGCCGAGGCGATGCGTCCCGAACCCCCCAGCAGCTACCGGCCCTCGGTGGTGGAACGGACCGGCGTCGGAAACCTCCTCCCAAACACCTTCCGGATCTCGATCCGCAACCTGGAACGGAAGCCGATGCAGGCCCTCTTCACCGTGGCGGGGCTCGCCCTGTCGACCGGAATCCTCATCATCCCGAACGCCCTCCGGGACAGTGTCGCCGAGGTACTCGAGTTCGAGTGGGATGTGGTGCAGCGGGAAGACATCAACGTCGGCCTGCTCGAGCCGTGGGACGAGACGGTGATCCACACCCTGCGGCAGCTTCCCGGCGTGGTGAGCATCGAGCCGTTCCGGGGCACCGCCGTCCGCATCCTCCATGGACACCACCGGCGACAGCTCTCGCTCCGGGGGATGGCCTCGGGGGGGATCCACGACCGGGTGGTCGACGCCCGAAACCGCGAGATCCCGCTGCCCGAGGATGGGCTGGTGGTCTCCTCCAAACTGGCGGAGATCCTTGAGGCCAGGCCCGGGGACCTCCTCCGGGTCGAGGTCCTCGAGGGACGCCGTCGCACGTTCGACGTCCGGCTCACCGGGCTCTCGGAGGACATGGCCGGGATGTCGGCCCGGATGGAACGACGAGCCCTCAACCGCCTCCTGGGAGAGGGGGACATGGTGAACGGGGCCAGCTTCACCGTCGACCATGCCCTCTGGGTTCCCTTCCTCCATGCCCTCAAACGGGTCCCCAGGGTCAGCTGGGTCGCGGTGAAGGAGTCCCTCCGGGAGAACTTCCGGAAAACGACCGCGGCGAGCATCAACCTGATCCAGTCGATCTACATGGTGTTCGCGATCGTGGTCGCCTTCGGGGTTGTGTACAACAAGGCCCGGATCTCGCTCGCGGAGCGGGGACGGGAGCTGGCCACGCTGCGGGTGATCGGGTTTTCAGAACGGGAGGTGGCCACGGTCCTGATCCTTGAGCTGGTCATGCTCTCCGCAATGGCGGTGCCGGCCGGGCTGCTCCTGGGCACGGGGTTTGCAACGGGCATCATCCACAGCGTGAACACCGAGACGGTGCGTCTGCCCCTCATGCTCACGGCGGGGAATTACACCTTCGCGGTGCTGGTGGTCACGGTCGCCTCGGGGCTCTCCATGATGGTCGTGGTGCGGGCCCTGCGGCAGCTCGATCTGGTGGGCGCACTCAAGGCCCCTGAATAATGCAATGAACACGGAAACCGAAACAGACCGGGTCCCCCAGGCCCCCAAGCCGAGGAAAGCCCCTCCGCGACGAAAAGGAGGATGGCTCCCCGCAGCGGGCCTTCTGCTGCTCGCCGCCGCCATGGTGGCCGGGCTCTGGCCCCGCCCTCAGCGCGTCGAGCTGGCGGAGGTGGTGATGGGCCCCCTGCGTTCAACCATCACCGAGGAGGGACGGACCCGGGTTCGCCAGAAGTTCGTTGTATCGGCCCCCGTCACCGGGCAGCTCCGACGAATCCCCTTCAAGGCGGGGGCAGCCGTTTCCGCAACCAACCTCCTCCTGGCGGTGATCGATCCGGTGAACCCCACACTCCTCGATCCCCGGAGTCGCACCCTGGCCCAGGCACGCCGCGACACCGCCGCCGCCAACGTCGAGAAGGCCCGGGATGCCCATCGGTTTGCCGCCCGGGAACGGGAGCGATTCGAGAAGCTGCACGAGGAGAAAACCATCGCCCTCCAGGAGCTCGAGAACGTCCAGGCCCGCGAGGTCGCCGCCTCCCGGGAACTCGCCACCCGCGAAAGCCAGCTGCACGAGGCCGAGGCCGAGTTGGCCGAATTCAAATCCCCCGCACCCGACGCCCTCCCGTCCTCCCCAGCCCCGGCCCTCTCGCCCGTCGAGGTTCATGCCCCGGCCACCGGTCGGATCCTCAAGGTGCTGGAAGAAAGCACGCGAACGGTCACGGCTGGGACACCCCTGCTCGAAATCGGGGACCCGTCCGACCTGGAAATCGTGGTGGAGGTCCTCTCTCGCGACGGGGCGATGATCCAACCGGGCACCCCCATGGAGCTCGAGCACTGGGGGGGAACCGAGCCGCTCCAAGCCATCACCCGTCTCGTTGAACCGGCCGCCTTCACCAAGGTTTCCGCCCTCGGGGTTGAGGAACAACGGGTCAACGTGGTGGCCGATCTGATCACGCCTCCGGCACGGCGCGGCAACCTGGGGGACCAGTTCCGGGTCGAAGCCCGGATCATCACGTGGCAAACCGAGAAGACCCTCAAGGTCCCTTCCGGCGCCCTGTTCCACAAAGGCTCCGAGTGGTCGACGTTCCTCGTTGTGAACGGCAGGGCCCACCTGCGGAACGTGAAGCCAGGAAAACGGAGCGGCACCGAGACTGAAATCCTCGAGGGGCTCACCGCCGGGGATCACCTGATCCTCTACCCAGGGGACCGGGTCACCGAAGGATCCCGAGTCGAAGCGGTTCAGTTCTGAACCCCAGACCCAATCCCCACAGGCACCTCCAGATCG
>DMJJ01000614.1 GCA_003452185.1 Verrucomicrobiales bacterium
CCCTCACCCTGAGAAGCGCGCCCGGTTCATCGCAAGCGTACTCGCGCACGGACGGGGGCACGGGGGTTCATGTGTGCGTGGGGGACTCCTCCCAGCGAAGCCGTGGGACGGGAGGGGGGGGGCGCGGGAAGGTGACCGAGGGTCGCGTGGAGCCGAGAACCGGTGGGGGGGCGTCACCCGGGGATGGGCGACCGAAGGGCGGGATGGGTGGCGAGGGCGATGGCGGCGGCGAAGCTCGTCACCTCGATCCGATTCTCCCGGATGGCCGCAAACAGCTCCCCCGGCGTCATGAGCACGATCTCGATGTGTTCCAGGTCGCCGGAGTCGGGCTCCGCCACGCGACGCGCATTTCGGGCGCGAAACACATGGGCCCGGCTCCCGGCGTAGTTCGAGTTCTGGACGAACGTGCCCAGCGACTCCCAGCCGTCGGCCTCGTAGCCGGTCTCCTCGAGAAGCTCCCGCCGGGCTCCGACCACGGGCTCCTCCCCCGGGGAGATGAGCCCTGCGGGCAGGGTCAGGGTCGCGTGGCCAACGCCATGCTTGTATTGGCGCTCCACGACGACACGCCCGTCGGACGTCTCGACGTACATGACGGAGTAATCCGGGAGAACGATCCGGTGATAGTCCTCAACAATGCGGCCGTCGGGGAGCCGCACCGTGTGCAGCTCAACGGTCATCCAGGGAGGGCAGGAGTAGACGGCCCGCCGGCCCAACACCTCCCACGGGGCGTGGGGATCAGGCGGCGAGCTTGCGGGCAGGGACATGCTTGCGGTCGAGCTTGTGGGTGGTCATCTCGCGAATGTGCTCCACGGTGGCCGGGCCGAACTTCTCCGCCACCATCTGGAGATACTTCGGATGGGTGAAGTAGGCGTGGAAGGCCTCGTCGCGGAACCTCAGGACCTCGCCCGCCGGGAGGTACTTGGTCGGGAGCGGGAGGGTGTCGACGGAATGCTGCGAGTAGCCGCTCCAGGTCTCCGGAAGCGCCCACCCCTGCTTGACGGCTAGGTGATAGAGCTGCGACCCCGGGTAGGCCATCGCCGAGTAGAAATTTGCGAACTCCGTGTTCAGGTCCAACGCCAGGTTCAGCGTGTCCTTCATCGAGTCGACATCATCCTCGGGCAGCCCGAAGATGTAGTTCCCCAGGACGCTGATCCCGGCCTTCCGCACCTTCCCCACCGTGGCGTAGACCTCCTCGCGCTCGAAGCGTTTCTCGACGTTGGTGCGAACGCGGTCGGTCGCGGCCTCGATTCCAAAGACGAGCCAGTTCACGCCGGCCGCCTTGAGCTTGTCGACCATGTTGTCCTTCACGGTGTCGACCCGGGCATAGGCCCAGATGTTGAGGTCGAGCTTGCGCCGGATGATCCCGTCGCAGATCCCCTCGATGTGCCGGGGGTTGAGAACGAACATCTCATCGGCGAACTTCAGGTTTCGAACCCCGTGCTTCTTGACGAGGTACTCGATCTGGTTGAGCACCACCTCGGGGCTCCAAAACCGGTAGCTGCTGGAGCTTTCCTTCATCCCCATCGCCTTCTCGCCGCTCTTGAACGGGGCCTGGATGCAGCAGAAGCTGCAGTGGTAGGGGCAGCCGAGCGTGGTGTAGATGGCGGCGTAGGGCTGGCGCTTGAGGTCGCCGAAACAGTGCCAGTTGTGCGCCCGGTAGCGATCCATGGGCAGCTGCTCCCAGTCCATCATCGCCATCTCCCCGTCGAGGTCCTTGAGCAGAGGGGCGGGGACGGCCGAAAAGCGGGCCTTGCCCCCCTTTTCCCAGAACCAGAGATCGGGAACCTTCGCGTAATCCTCGGTCCTGCCCCCCTTGATCGCCTCGACGAGCGCGGTGAGGGTGGCGAGCCCCTCGCCGCTGCAGGTGAAGTCGGTCCGCTCCGTGTTGAGCGTCTCCCGTGGGAGGGCGGCCACATGGCCCCCGACCATCAGGACGCGGCGCTCGGGATTGTTGGACTTGATGGCAGTGACCGCGGCGCTCGCCCCGGTCATGTTCTGGGTGGAGGCGCTCGGCTGGTGCCCGTAGACCACGACGGCGGTGAGGGTCGGGTTGTACTCCTCGATCCGCAGCGCGATCTCCGAGGGGGAGAGCTCCTCGGCTTCGGCATCGATGATGCGGGTGGTGAACCCCTTCCCCTTCATGTAGGTGGACATCAGCCCGGGCCAGACCGGGGGCTCGACAGCTGCCAGCGATCCACCGAGGGATTGGTAGATCTTTTTCCGGCTGTTCGGGTTGACGAGGACCAGGTCGATGGTGGATGTGCTCATAGCGAGGAGGGTGCGGTGTAGGCCAACGGGACGAGTGCGAACAAAAGGTTAGTGGAGTGACCGGATGCGAGGTGGGGGCCAGGGGCACACACATCAGCGAATCCGTAGCTCACCCCACTAAGGGGGTCGGCACCGCCCCCGGCGTGGGGTGCGGGGGCCGGGGCCACGGCGCGCCGGAGCCCCTTGGGGGCCTCATGGCGGCGATGGCGAAAGGGGCGGTGCATGGCTCGGATCAAAGGCTGTTCAACAGGGCGCAGAGCTCCAGGATCGAGGCGCGTTCCAGGCTCGGGTAGTTGCCGATGTAAAACCCGTAGAAATGCACATGGTCGACTTTGGGATACCGGGTCGCCTCGTCATCCCCCAGAAGCCTGCGCAGATAGGGCTGCCGGAGCTGGTTCCCGCCCCCGCTGGTGCCCCGTCGAAACTCCACGCCGGCGTCCCGCAGCGCCTGCATCACCCGGTCACGGAACGCCTCGTCGGGATGGCGCAGGATGAGGGTGAACGCGTAGTTGGAACTTCCCTCGGTCTCAAAGTCGGTCTGGTATCGGGAGGGATCGAGATTCTCCAGGAACGTCAGCAGGTTTTCCGTCCGGCGCCGGTTGTTGGCATCGAGGCGCTTCAGCTGGGAGCGGCCCAGGATGGCGTTCAGCTCGGTGCTCCGCACGTTGTAGGCCGGAAGGGCGAAGATGAAGTCGGGGTTGAGATCGGGATGCTGGGCGGTGAAGGCCTGCTTCAGGCCTGGATCGGTCGACTCGCGGACCATTCCATGCGAACGGAGCATCCGGAGGGTCTGATGGAGGCCAGGATCGTTCGTGCAGACCATGCCCCCCTCGATCGTGCTCATGTGGTGGGCGTAGTAGAACGAGAAGTTGGACATCAATCCGA
Organism: Verrucomicrobiales bacterium; assembly: GCA_003452185.1. GTDB lineage: Bacteria > Verrucomicrobiota > Verrucomicrobiia > Limisphaerales > UBA11320 > UBA11320. Next base: position 3,154 of record DMJJ01000614.1, read on the forward strand.
GGCTCCCGAGCCGCCGGCCGCGGTGCGTCGCCCCGTGGGATTCACAGACATCCTCGATCAGGGGAATCCCCCGGCGCTGCAGCTCCTCGAGGAGCGGCTGCGTCAGGCCGTTGTACCCCAGGACGTGCGTCAGGAAGACCGCGCGGGTGTTCGCCGTGATGCGGGAGATCACCTGGTCGGCATCCATCCCGAGGGTCCGGGGATTGATGTCGACGAACACCGGGGTGAGCCCGGCCTGGAGGACGGAGGCGATGTCCGACACCCAGGTCAGGGTCGGGACGATCACCTCGCCGGGACCAAAGTGGTGCCGCAGGGCGGCCATGGTGATGAGGTTCGCCGAGGCGCCGGAGTTAACGAAGACGCTGTGCTTCACCCCCACCCACTCGGACCACTCCTGCTCGAAGGCGCGAACCTGCGCCGACTGCGTGAGCATCGGGTCCTCCTGCTGGAGGTAGGTGATCAGGGCGTCCAAATCCTGCCGGCCGATGTTGTTGCGCATCAGCGGCCAGTCGAGGTTTGGCGTTGTCGGCGTCTGTCTGGTTTGGGCGAGAATCATGGCAGCATCACGGGGTCGAAGGCCTGGGGCTCATGCGGCGAAGGTGACCCGATCCGCCTGGAGCGGGCCGATCTGGAAGTGTTCCTTCAGGTGGCGCAGCGAGCTGCGCCCCATGGCAACCACCGCCTCGAAAGAGTTGCCGGCGATGTGCGGGGTTGGAAAGAGGTTCGGAAGCTTCAGGAACTCCATGTCCGTCGGCGGCTCCTGGGCATAGACATCCAGGGCGGCCCCGGCGATGCGCCCGGACTGGAGCGCCTCCTTGAGGGCCTGCTGGTCGACCACGTCCCCGCGGGAGGTGTTGATCAGGAAGGCGTCGCGGCGCATCTGTCCGAGGGTCGTGGCGTTGATCAGATGGCGCGTCTCGCGGGTCAGGGGGACGTGAAGGGAAAGGGTCTGCGAACGGGCGAAGATCTCCTCCTTGGAGGCGGGGGTGATCCCCTCGTCCCGGCACCACGCGCGGATGTCGGCCACGTCGTTGGCCAGGATCCGGCACCCAAAAGGCTTCAGGAGCCTGACCAGCTCGCGGCCGACGTTTCCCAACCCGATGATCCCGACGGTCAGGTCCGAGATCTGGCGTCCGCCGACCTTGTCCCAGATCCCCTCGCGGAGCTTGCCCAAGGCGGCGAAGAGGTTCCGGTTGAGGCCGATGATGCAGGCCACCGCCTGCTCGGCGACGGCGTATCGGTTGACGCCCGGGGTCCAGCCGACCGCCACCCCGCGCTCGCGGCAGGCGTCCAGGTCGATGTTGTCCAGGCCGACGCCGTACTTGGCGATGAGTTGCAGCCGGGGGCACCGGTCGAGCACCTCGGGGGTGATCTTCTCCAACCCGATGATCGCGGCGTCGGCATCGGCCAGGTAGCGGACAAGGGATTCCGCGTCAAACCGCTCCCCCATCGAGTTGAGCACAACGCGCACCGGAAGGTCGGCGAGTTCCAGCACCAGGGTCTCGTTCTTCGAGAACGAGGGGGAGGTGACCTTGACTAGGGGTGGCGTGCGCACGCGGGGTAAGGGTGGTTCAGAAGGAGACCGATTGCGGGACCGAGGGGAGGCGGTTGCGGGACCGGGCGGCCGGCGCCGTGAACTCGGTGATCCGCTGGGCAAGGGTTGAGACCCCGAGGCCGGATTTCTCCAGGACGTGGCCCCGTCCCCCGTTTTCGAAGAAGTAGCGATCCGGAAGCCCCAGCCGCAGCATCGGCTTGGCGACTCCCTGGTCGACGAGCGCCTCCGCCACCGCGCTGCCAAACCCGCCCGCGAGGCACTGCTCCTCGAGGGTGATGACGTGGGAAAAGCGGCTGGCATAGGCCGCGAGGTCGCGGGAGGCCAGCGGCTTGATCCGGAAAAGGTCGGTCACCGTGACCTCGAGCCCCTCCATGCGGAGCTGCTCGCGGACCGCGAGGGCCCGGTGAAGCATGTACCCGGAGGAGAGGATGAGGACATCGCCTCCCGGGGCGACCTCGCAGAACCCGGCTCCCATGGCGGAGCGGAAGTTCCCCTGGTAGACGTTGGGGAGACCCGGGCGCTCGAGCCGCAGGTACCGGAAGGCCGGACGCTCGCAGCACTCGATCGTGATCTCACGCGTCGACTCCTCGTCGCACGGGGTCCAGACCTCGATGTTGGGCAGGGCCCGGAGGCAGGCAATGTCCTCCGTGGTGTAGTGGGTCGGACCCGCGTCATCGTAGCCGAGGCCGACGCCGACAGAGACCACGGTGACAGGCTTGTTCATGGCCCCGAGGGCCACCTTGAGCTGCTCGTAGCAGCGAGCCGTGATGAAGCTCGCCATGGCGTAGGTGAAGACCGTCTTGCCGGCGCTGGCGAGGCCCGCGGCGACATCGATCATGTTCTGCTCGCAGATCCCCGGATGGATGAACTGCCGGGGGAGATCGGCCCGGAAGGTGTCGAGCGATTCGGCCCCCAGGTCGGCGCTGATGAACAGCAGCCGGGGGTCCTTGCGGGCGCGGGCGTAAAACTCCTGGATCAGGACGTCGCGCATCAGTTTCGGTTTTGCGGCCATAGGCTTGATGGGTCGGAGGGTCGTGGGCGTGGGGAGTCAGTTCGCGATGGTGTTGGTTTCCAGATCGAGCCAGGCCTGGCGCTGCTCGGCCTCGTTGGGCATCCGGTTGTGCCACTCGCTCCGGTTTTCCATGAAGGAGATTCCCTTCCCCTTGACCGTGTTGGCGATGATGGCCAGGGGCTTGCCCCCGGTCCGGCCAAGACGCCCCAGGGCCGGGAGAATCTCCCCGTAGGAATGCCCGTCGATGGAGAGCGACTCCCATCCGAAGCTGCGAAACTTTTCCTCCAGCGAGCCGATCCGGCAGAGCTCCTCGGTGCGGCCCATGATGGCAAGGCCGTTCCGGTCAACGATCGCCACCAGGTTGTCAAGCCCCTGGTGGGCGGCGAAATAGGCGCTTTCCCAGACGGAGCCCTCGTAGCATTCGCTGTCCCCGAGGACCACAAACGCCCGCTGGTCACGTCCATCCTGCTTCGCCGCGAGGCACATCCCGGAGGCGATCCCCAGTCCGTGTCCCAGGGATCCGGAGATGGCATCGATGCCGGGGATGCTCGGGTCGGCGTACATCCGCAGGAGGGCATCCTTGCGGGTGAAATTCGCGAGCTCGCCCGGGGGGACGAACCCGATGTCGGCGAGGATCGGGTAGAGCGCCATGGCCGCGTGCCCCTTGCTGACGATCAGCCGGTCACGGGATGGGTCGTGGGGCTCCCCCTTCCGGTGGCGGAGGAACCCCCCGTAGTAGAGCGACACCAGGAGCTCGGTGCAGGAGAAGCTGCTCGGGATGTGCCCCTTCTTGGTGGCCATGACCATCTGAAAGAGCTCCCGGCGGAGCCAGTGGGACTTCCCCGTGAGCTCCCGGAGGAGCTCCGCAGAGGGGGCCGGCGGAGTGTCGGAGGCCGGGGTCGTGGCCCGGGGACGTGCGGTCGAAGGGGTGGCTTTTTTCGGCATAGGAGTAAAGGTTCGCGGGATGCTCAACGGGATCAGAAATCAACTTTGACGAGGTTGCCGGCCGTCCCCTCAAGCCGGACGTCCTCGGCCGGGGCCGTCCCCTGGGCCTGCCACTCGCGGAAGGCGGTGATCTTCCTCAGCCGGGTGTCCTCTTCCACGGCGGTGTAGTCCCGCTCGGGATCGAAGAACACGACCTGGCTCCCGCTGGTCTCGAAGTTGAACGGGACGTGGAGCAGCCCGTCGAGCTTCTCCCGGATATGGGCGTGATGCCGGGGGGGGGCAAAGAGCAGGAGAAACCCTCCCCCGCCCGCACCGGTGATCTTGCCACCCAGGGCGCCGGCGGCACGGGCCGTCTCGTAAAGCTCGTCAATCTCGCCGCTCGAAATGCTGTTGCTCATCGCCCGCTTGGCCTGCCAGGCCTCGTGGAGCAGGTCGCCAAAGGCCTGGATATCCCCGGGGCCGGAGAGGATCGAGGTCGCCTCCTCCACCATGTCGCGCAGAATCCGGAGCTGGCGGCGCTTGGCCTGGAGATTGGGGACGTACGTCTCGGCCACGCGGGCCGCAGTCCGCTTGATCCCCGTGTAGAAGAGCATCAGGTGCGAGCCCAGCTCCTCCAGCCGGGCCGGGGGAAGGATCATCGGCCGGACCGAGATCTCCCCGGAGGGATGGAACGCGATGTGGTTGAACCCGCCGTAGGCGGCGGTCACCTGGTCCTGGGAGCCGACCGTCTCCTTGAGGATCTCCTGCTCAAGCTGGATGCTCTCCGTCGCAAGCTGGTGTTTCCCCGGCATCCGCCCCTTGAGGGCGTACAGGGCATGGAGCAGCCCCACGGTGAAGGCCGAGCTCGAGCCCATACCGCTGCGGGCCGGAAGGTCGCCATCATGGTGGATCTCCACCCCCCGCTGCACATCGAGAAACCGGAGGGTCTCCCGCACCGAGGGATGCTCGATCTCCTCCAGCGAGTTGCAGTTCTCGATTCTCGAGTAGACCACGCGGATCCGGTGCTCGAAGAAGGGGGGAAGATACCGGCAGGTCAGATAGCAGTACTTGTCGATCGAGGTCGCGAGGACCGCGCCGCCATGCTCACGATACCACCCGGGATAGTCGGTGCCGCCGCCAAAGAACGAAATGCGAAACGGGGTTCGGGTGATGATCATACGCGATGGACGATTCGATGTGCTCTGAGCGCTCTCATTCAGGGGGCGAGCCTGCGATCCCCGGCAAAAAACTCCCCGGCCTGGGCAAACGATTCAGGGGTCCCGATATCGATGAACCGGCCGGAGGAGGGATACCCGTAGATCCCACCCGCCAACCATCCCGGTAGCAGGTCACGTTCCAGAGAAACCTCCCGGCCCTCGGGGATGGCCTCGATCCAGGCCTTTGGCAGGAGGTAGATGCCGGCGTTGATCCACCCGGGGCGGACGAGATCCCCCTTTTCCAGGAAGTTCTCCAGGCGGCTGTCGGGCATCATCGTGACGCGGCCGAACCGGCGGGTGTCCTCCTGATAGTGAAGGACCATGCTGGCCTTGGCGCGGCGTTCGACGTGGGCCCTCCAGAACCCGGCGAGATCCACCTCGCAAAAGGAGTCGCCGTTCAGAACCAGGACGGAGTCGGTGTCGACCTGTGAATTGGCCAGCCGCAGGGCGCCCCCCGTGCCACGAGGGGACTCCTCCACCGAATACTGCAGCTTCAACGGACCGTACGAAAAACCGAAACACCGGGCCACCTGGTCGGAGAGATGGCCCGT
>DMJJ01000177.1 GCA_003452185.1 Verrucomicrobiales bacterium
CCCGAGGGGGGCCGAGCGAACCCTCCCCGCCGCGATCCGCCACAGACGGGATGAGATTGAGCTCGGGATCGCGAGGCTCCGGGACCGGAAATCCTCGATGCCCGAGGCGGCCTACTACGCGGAGCTCGAGCCGTTGCTGCAGGAGCTGGCCCGGCTCTACGCCTCGGCCGAGAAGCCCGCGGGCCGTTGACGCCGCCCCCCGCCCGGGCGGGCCATTCCCCCTCCACGCGGAGCCAGCCGCAGACCTGCCTGGCCAGCTGTCGCGACGATTCCCACGCGGGAGCGCTGCACCCACGGGCTCCACAGCCGGGCTCGCGCCCCGTGGGGGTGGAGCCGGCGGGGTGCTATCGTTTCGCGGGATGGGCCGGGGCCGCGCCCGTGGGGGCGGGCTCGCGACGCGGAAACAGAGGGGCGGGATCTCCCACCCGATGCCCCGCCGCCAGGCGACCCCAGGCCGACTCGGCAAAACAGGAGGGCTGACCTGAGAGCCCCAGCTGCGCGAAGATCTTCTCCGCGCTTGCCGGAATCACGGGCCACAACAACACCGCCAGAATGCGGCAGCTCTCCACCAGGTTGTAGAGTACCTCGTCGAGTCGGGCCGCCTGCGCAGGATCCTTCGCGAGCTTGAACGGGGCGGTGCGGTCGACGTACTGGTTGGCACGATTCACCAGGCCCCAGGCCTGCACGAGGGCATCCTGGATGCGGTATTCCCGGTAGGCCTGCTCCACACCCCGGGCTGCCTCCGCAGCATCCGCCGCAAGCTCGTCGTGCCGGGCCGGCACCACGCCACCCCGATACTTCTTCAGCATCGAGAGGGCCCGGTTCACGAGATTGCCAAGCCCGTTCGCCAGCTCCGCGTTGTACCGGGATTCAAAACCGGCATCGGTCCAGTTTCCGTCCGGCCCCAGGTCGAGCTCCCGAACCACATAGTACCGGAAGGCGTCCAGCCCCCAATCCGCCACCACGCTGACTGGATCGACGATCACACCGGTGCTCTTGCTCATCTTTTGGCCATCCTTCTGCCACCACCCGTGGACCAGGAGGCGCTTCGGGAGCGGAAGCCCCGCCGCCTTGAGCATGATCGGCCAATAGACGGCGTGGAATTTCACGATGTCCTTGCCAATGACATGCGCATCCGCCGGCCAGAGCGACGGCCCCGGGGCAGCCCCCTCCCCCGCCCCGGCGGCGGAGCGAAGCCAACCGGGAAGCCCCGGGTCCCCCAGGGCGGCAGGCACCGTGAGGTAGTTCGTCAGCGCGTCGAACCAGACATACGTGACGTAGGCAGGGTCGAACGGCACCGGGATCCCCCACCCAAGACGCGATGCCGGGCGGGTGATGCAAAGGTCCTCCAGGGTGTTGTTGCGGAGAAATCCCAGGATCTCATTCCGCCGGTAGTCGGGGTAGATGAACTCCGGGTTGGCTTCGATATAGTCAATGAGCCATTGCTGATGAACCCCCAGCTTGAAGTAGTAGTTGTTCTCCCGGAGCTCAACCACATCGCCATACTCCGGGTCGAACGTGCCGTCGGGCCGGCGATCCTTGTCGGTCAGGAACGTCTCGGCCCGTGCCGAATACCAGCCGACATACTCCCCGACGTAGAAGTGTCCCTCGCCGTGCAACCGGGCCAGGATGGCCTGAACCACGGCACGGTGCCGGGGCTGCGTGGTGCGGACAAAGTCGTCGTGGGTAAGCCCGAGCGTGGTGGCGAACTTGAGCCAGTCGACGGCCAGCTCGTCGCAATAGGCCTGAGGGGTCTTCCCCTCCCGCTGGGCGGCCTGCTGCACCTTCTGGCCATGCTCGTCGAGGCCGGTAAGGAAGAAGACCTTTTCCCCCAAACTGCGGCGGGACCGGGCGATCACGTCGGTGATCACCTTCTCGTAAGCGTGGCCCAGATGGGGCTGACCGTTGACGTAGTAGATCGCGGTCGTGATGTAATAGGCCTTCGACATGCGGGGGGGAGTCTGGCCGATGCCCGGGTGCGTGACAAGGCCCTGCGGGGATTCCCCGGTCCGCCGGGTCGCAAATCCCGGTCCCCCGGGGGGTTGCCTCTCCCCCGGTGATGGGGTATTTATGGGATATTGCAGAAATGTCGTACCAACCCCTCGCGGCGCTGGGGAAGCCTGCTATGGGCATCCACGGGGCTGTTTGCGAGCACGGTTTTGCCCGCGTCCGAAGGCCCCCACGCCATTGTGGGAGCGGGACCGGGTTCCGTCGGGGGTGAAATCCGTCTCTCGCTCGACGGGGGTCCGTCGGGCGACTTCGCCGATTTCTCCGACCTGTTTCTGCTCGAGACCTCCACAAACCTGGTCAGCTGGGGGGTGACCCGTTCGATCCTCGTCCCGAGCACGACGCCGCGGCCGGTGTCGACCTCCGTGGCCGTCGGAGCCGAAACCCAGTTCTTCCGCACCCCGGCCCCTCCGGCCCCCACCGCCCTGCCGAAGCCGACCGGGCCGCACGGCGTCGGGACGGTCTCCCGGCTCTTCTCAAGCGCCACACGGAACAGCACGGCGATGGGGACGAACCGCGAGTTCATGGTGAGCATCCATTACCCGGCCGCCCCGGCCCCCTACTCCGGCCTCGAGCATTACATCGAGCCGATCTGGATGTTCACCCCTCCCCGCGGGGTGCTCTTTGACAAGCAGTACCTGGACGTGCTCCGTCCCTTGAACGTCCCCACCAACCTGGTGAGCCATGCCCTGGTGAACGCCCCGCTGGAGGGTGGCACGAACCAGTTTCCGGTGCTGCTGTACTCGCACGGTGGCCAGTACTTCCGCCGGGACAACGTTCACAAGTGCAGCGAGCTCGCCAGCCACGGGTTCGTGGTGGTGAGCATCGACTACTACGACGCATTTTTCAGCGTGCTCCCCGACGGGACCCCGGCGGTGTACGACCCGGTGGGTGATTTCCCCCACATCAACCTTTCGAACACGCTGAACGATTTCAGCGTTCTCGACGCCCAGTTCGCCCTGGATCAGATCGGCCGGATGGCCGTCGAGGATCCCCAGTTCCACGGAAGGCTCGACCTTCGCCGGATCGGTTGCTTTGGCTGGTCATTCGGAGGGGCGACGGCGGCCAACCTCCTGCGGATCGACTCGCGGGTGACGTCGGCGGTGCTGTATGACGCAGCGTTCTGGGCCGCGCCCGCAACCAAGCTGGAAGGACTCCAGAGGCCGTTCCTCTGCATGAACTCGGCCGATCCCCCGGGACACAACCCCGGATGGTACCAGGACGCGATCGATCTCGTGCAGAAGGCCTCGACTGACGCGATGTTCTTCCAGTTCGCGGGGTCCTACCACTACGACTTCACGGACATGTCGCTCATCGACTATCCCACCCCCGCGCAACAGAGGCTGAACGCAGCCATCACCGCCTACACGGTCGCCTTCTTCAGGCACTATCTCATGGGGACCACGGAGCCGCTCCTCAACGCCCCGCCCCCGGACGGGACGGTGGTGAACTGGATCAAGAAATAGCCGCGGCGAGCCGGTCACAGGAACCGGCGAGGGCGAAATCCCTCGAGGTGAGGCCCCCGGCATCGTGGGTTGTGAGGGTGAGGAGGACCCGGTTCCATCGGATGTCGATATCCGGATGGTGGCAGGCGCGCTCGGCGGCGGAGGCAACCCGGTTTACGAACCGCATGGCCGCGAGGAAATCCCCGAACTCGTACGCCTTTCGTATCCCCCCGCCCTTGAGGGTCCATCCACCGAGCCCCTGAAGACGCGACCGCGCCTCCCGGGCGGAGAGCCGTCGGGCGGCGTCCGCCTCGGGAAGAGGGGTGGCTTTGGTCACACGGCGGCTGGAGGGCCGCTTCCTCATCAGTTGCGCAACCGGTAGAACCGGATCACCCCGGAGGGCTGGAGCGTGACGGTCTTCAGGCCTCCGCTGACCTGAGGTGCGTCGGGAACGGAGGTCCAGACGCCCGGGGTCAGGCCGGAGGTGGTCTCCAGGACCCCGCTGCCGTTCTGAGGCCAGGAGAGGATGATCGAACTTCCGTCACGACGGATGCCGAGAGGCGCCGCCACGGACGGAACCACCGCGGTGGCGGTGAGCGAGGCGGCGTCGTTGGGGGCGTAGACATCCTGGAGTGTGGTGGTGACCGATGCCGTGGAGGCGAGCGGCCCGGCGGCCGTCGGCTTCACCACGATCTGGTAGTCGCTGGAGGCCCCGACAGCCAGGCTCGGCAGGGTGACCGTGACAGTGCCATCGGCGACGGTGGCTCCGGCGGAGGCCGACACAAAGGTCACCCCCGCGGGGAGGACCTGGTGGGCGACGACCCCGGCCGCGTCGGCCGGGCCGTTGTTCACCACGTGGAGCGTGTAGGTCAGGTTCTGGCCCACGGTGACCGGCTCGGGCGAGCTGGTGATGGAGACCCCGACATCGGTCACCGCAGCGATCCGGCCGGAGGTGAAGATGTTGAGCTTCCATCCGTTGGCCAGCGTGCCGCCGTCGGCCGTGGTGTCGTCGAAGATGAACAGCGACCAGGTGCCGTTGGCATCCGGGAGCGTGAACTTCAGGTCGCTCTTCGGATACGGCCCCGCGGGGGCCGGGGCAACGAATGCATCGTTGTTGATGTAGTTCACCGGCTTGAAGACCCCGGAGGTGAGCGGCGCCTTGTCGGGCGGCGTCGCCGTGGCGGAGTCATCCAGGGTGATGACGAGGTCGGTGACCGGGAAATTGCCGCCTGCATCCGAGAGGATGATGCTCTTCTCGCCATCGGGGGCGACCAGCAGGAGGTCCAGATCCCCGGGGCTCGTGTGGGAGAGGCCGTCAAGCGTGACGGTGAACCGGGTCGGCGTTCCGCTCACCCCCGAGACGTCGATGATGGAGGGATACGGGGAGGAAGGCCCGAGATCATTGATCACAACCGGCGAGGCGCTGTGGTAGCTCAGCGCCTGCTCGCCGAGGGCGAGCGGGAGCTGCACGGTGCCGAGGTTGCGGGTGCCATCCTGCAAGGCCAGCACCAGGCTGAGGGTCGTCCCGGTCACCCCGCTGTTGGAGAGGGTGAAGGAGCGGGAGACAGGGGCGCTGTCGCCCGGCATCGTGCCGTAGGTGCGCGAGGCGGAGCCGGTCGGGATGATGTTGTTCGTGGCGAGGAGCGTGGCCACGAGGTTGGTCGTGTCGGCAGAGCCGGTGTTCCGGAGCGCAATGCTCAGGGTGATCGCCTCGCCCGGGTCAGCAACCCCGTTGTTGTTGGCATCCGCCACGAGGGCGCTCGCCACGAAGACGATCTTGTCGGCGTCGTTGTCGAGGATGCTCACGGTCGCGGTCGCGAGACCGATGACCATCCCGGCGGACGGGGAGCTGAGGTTGACCGTGAAGGTCTCGGTCGGCTCGCGCAACCGGTCGTCAGTGATCGGGATGAGGACCTTCTTGGAGGTCTCAACCCCGGAGAACGAGACCGTGGTGGTGGTGGCCGTGTAGTCCTGGCCGGCGGTGGCCGTGCCATCCGCTGTGGTCAGGAGGACCGAGGCGGGCCCGGTGACCTTGCCCTGGCGGACGACGGTGACCTCGGCGTTCGTGCCTCCCTCGGAGACAGTGAACGTCGCGGAGGCGAACCCGACCGAGGCCTCGTTGTCCTGGATCAGAATGGTGCTGGTGACCTGGCCGCCGAGGTCGATTCCGCTCGAGGCGGAGTCGAGCTTCACGAGGACCGATTCGGTCAGCTCGACAATGGTGTCATCGATGATCGTGATCGAGAGGGTCTGCGTGGCGACCCCCGCGGCGAAGGTCAGGGTCCCGCTCGCGGCCACATAATCCTGGCCCGCGGTGGCGGTGCTCCCCTGCGGCACGGTGGTGTAATGGACCGTGAACGGAACGCTCGTATCGCCCGTGCGCCGGACGACGAGGTCGACCTTGCCCACCCCCTCGTCAACGGTGGTGGTGGCGTTCACGAATTCGACTCCGGCCAGGCTCAGCTTCTCATCCCCGTGGATCCGGGCGATGTGCATGCTCGGGTTGCCGTTGATGCTCGTGAAGTCGCCGCCGATCAGGATCGCGGAGCTGTCGAGCACCGTCAGGGCCCGCACGGTGGCGTCGGCCCCGTTACCCGGGGCGAACTGGAGATCCACACCCCCGTCGACCCGGAGACGGGCGAACCGGTTGCGGGGAGTTCCGTCGATGGTCGTGAACTCGCCTCCAATGTAGATGCGTCCCGAGGAATGGATGCCGACCGCCCGGACCGGGGCATCGGGGCCCGCGCCGGGAAGGAAGGTGGGATCCGGTGTCCCGTCGGCCTGGAGCCGGGCGAGGAACGGAGACGAGGCCCCGTTGTATCGGGTGAATGCCCCGCCCACGACAATCGAACCGTCGGCCTGGAGGGCGATGGAGTAGACGGCCCCTCCGGTGAACCCGGTGCCGGGCTTGAAGGTCGTGTCGAGGGTGCCGTCGGCCTTGAGTCGGGCGATTCCCGAGAGCTTCGAGCTGTTGACGTTCGTGAACGACCCGGCGATCAGGATCCGGCCGTCGGGCTGGACCGCGATTGCGTTGACGGAGCCCTGGATCGTCGGGGCGAAGAGATCATCCACCAGTCCGGTCGGGTCGAGCCGGGCGAGGCGGGTGTGGGTCACCCCGTCGAAGCGGGTGAAGTCGCCGCCGATGAGGGCATAGCCCCCTTCCTGGAGGGCGATGGCCCGGACGGGCCCATTGGCGCCGAAGCCAGGGTCGAACGTGGAATCGAGCTGCCCGTCGGCGTTCAGGCGGGCGATCTCGCCGCGGAACTGTCCCCCGACCTGGGTGAAGGAGCCGCCGAGGAGGATCTTCCCATCGGGCTGGGCGAGGAGGGCCATGACGGTGCCATCGGAGCCGATCCCCGGGTTGAATCCCGTGTCGAGATCCCCCTGCGAGGTGAGCCGGGCCACGTGACGCAGGGTGAAGTCGTTCACCTCGGTGAAGTCGCCGCCGAAGACCACACGACCGCTCGGCTGCACCGTGAGGGTGCTGACGGCATCGTTGGGCGTGACGTTGTTGGCGTACTGGGCGTCGCGGTTCCCCGGCAGCTCGTCATCCAGGATGGTGACGGTGGCCGTGGAGTTGGTGCCGAGGGCGACCGTTCCGGGCAGTTTCACCCCGCTCAGCGAGCGTGGGTTGCTGAGCGTCACCGCGAAGCTCTTGGCGGGTTCGCCCAACGTGTCGTCCAGGATGGGGACACTTACATGCGCCAGGGTTTCACCCGGGAGGAAGGTCACCCGGGCGATTCCATTGGTCTCCGAGACGAACCGGTCTCCCAGCAGCGAGAGCGTGCCGTTGGTGGCCAGATAGTCTGTTCCCGCGAAGGCGGTCCCATTCGCGGTCGCGAAAGCGACCGACACCGGGTTGATGACACCGCCGAGGCGGCGGACGGTGAGAATGGCGCGCCCCGCGTTCTCATAGACCCGGAAGTCGGCCGAGACGAAGTCAAGGGTGCAATCGTCATCGCGGATCACGAGGGTCGCGAAGGCGGGATCAACCGGAGGCTGCCCCTCCACCTGCGCGAGGCTCAGCGAGACCGTCTCGTCCCCTTCCACCAGGGCATCGTCCGTGATCGGCACATTGACGACGGCACTCGTGGCCCCGTCAGCGAAAGTCACCACCTGGTTCAGCCCCTTGAAGTCGTCGCCGGCTGTGGCGGTTCCGTTGGTGGCGATGAACTGAACGCTGACAACGCCCACGGAGTTCCCCACCCTGAGGATGGTGATGGGGGCCGTGGCGGTGTTCTCAGCAACTGTGAACCTGTTGGTACTGAAGAGGAAACCCCAGTCGTCACTCAGAATGCTGATCCGGGCGCGACTCTGCCCCGCGAGCGGGGCCCCGCCCGACAGATCCTCAAGGAATACGTCGAGAGTTTCGGTCGGCTCCGGCAGCGTGTCGTCCACAACGTCCACGGGGATGGTTTTGGAGGTTTCCCCCGGAAGGAATGTGAGCACCCCGTCGACGGCCGAGTAGTCGAGGACGGGGGTGGCGGTGCCCGGAGCAAAGCGGTAGCGGACGCTCTGGGTGAAACTGGCATCCCCGGTACGACGCACGGGCACGTCGATGTGGCCTGTATGTTCCGAGACCTCGAAGAGGGGAGCGGTGAACTCGATCGTCCCGTCGTTGTCCACGATGAGGACCTCCTGTGGCGCGGAAGCCACGGGAGCCTGGCCGTGGTCGACCCAGACAACGTTGGCGCGGACGGTTTCCCCGGCCTCCGGGGTGATGTCGTCGATCGGCACCACATCAACGAGGAGCGAGTCGACGCCGGGCGGGAAGGTCATGTCCGAGGCCAACGGGAGGTAGTCCACGTTGGGGCTCGCGGAGCCGGTGTATGCGACCTTGAAGGCAAGCGAACGATCCAGGGGACCCGACCGCCGGAAGTTGAACTGCCCGGCAACCCTGCCCTCCTCGAAGGCAAGGGCCTTGGAGACCGAGACGGAGACGCTTCCCGCATCGTCGTCGATGATGTTCAACCGGTGGACCATCCTGGTTCCCAGGGCAAAGTTAGTGGGGACCATGGAGTAGTTGGTGACAGTGGAGATCACCTTCTCGGTTGCGGGCGGAACGGGATCATTGGTCACCTGGTGCGTGTTGGTCACAACAAGGTTCGGATACTTGAGTGCGATCAGCACGAACTTGTCCGGCTCGCGCACCGTGTTGTCGAACACGCTGACGGAGATGTTGGTGTAAAGGAGGGCGCTCTCCGCGTTGTCGAACACGACCCAGCCCCGTGAGAGAAGGGGGTACTGGGCAAACTGGAAATCGGCCGGCAACTTTGCAGATGCCGCGCGCACCTCATACTCCACAACGGTCGGAGTGAGGGCCTTCGCAGCCACACCGCTGATGCGGACGGGGATCTTCCAGATGGAGCCATAGTTTTCAGGAACCGAGCTCTCACCGGCGACGAACTCGACGAGCGGGAGCCCTGAACCATCGTTGTCGATGATGGTGGTCGAGGCGGTATAGGGCTGCGAGCGGACGTAGCCGGGCCCGGAGATCAGCGTGAAGTAGAGGTCCTCAGGCCACTCAGGATAGGGGTCGTTGACGCTGGCCAGGGTGATCACCACGTTGTTCGAGCGGGCCTGGAAGGTGACGCTGTCCCCGATGCTGGCAAAGTCGGAGTTGGGATCGATCTCGCCGGCGAGCGTATAAAACACGGTAAGCGGCTTGCTCAGGTCACCCGTCCGCGTGAGCCCGATCTGCCCGGTGCCACCCTCCCCGATGAGGAGCTGGCTGTTGGCGAAATCGATACGAACGATGTTCACCGTGGCGTCGTAGATCGTGACAGTGGCCGACGAGGCGTTCCCCACGTTGTAGGCGGTGCTTGCGGAAAGCTGGAGGATCACGGTCTCAGGATCCTCGGTGAGCCCATCCGCCAAGGCTGACACCTCCACTGTGGTGGAATCGGATCCGGCAGGGATGACCACCGCGCCGGACAGGGTTCGGAAGTCGGCACCGTTGGTGGCGGTCCCCGCGAGGAGATAGTTCACCTGCAGGGGCTGGGAGATGTCGCCGGAGCGGCTGACCGTGAACGACCCGGTGGTGGTGCCCGTGGGAGGCTCCACGACAGTAGAGCGGTCGGAGTAGACGGAGACGGTGGGAAGGTCGTTATCAACGATGATCGCGGTGGCCGGCTGCCCACCCACCGTATAGCCGGAGGTGGCAGCAAGCGTCACCGTGACCGTCTCATCCCCCTCGATCAGCAGGTCATCAATGGCATGAATGACGATCATCCTGTCCTTTGAGCCGACCGGAAAGGTGACCGTCCCAGGGAGAGTGTCGTAGTCGAGCCCGTTGATGGCAGTGCCGGAGATCGAGTAAAGGACGGTGAGCGGGCTGTCGAACCCGGAGTCCCGGGACACCATGATGATGGCCTCGTCCTCGCCACTCTCGAGCGCGGTCTCATCGACCAGGGTCAGACTCACGGAGGGGGTTGGGGCGGTATTGGCATCGCCAATCGAGAGCGTCGCCGAGGCCGCGCCGAGGACGTAGGGACAGAACGTCTGGTGGTAGACCCGGATCCCGTTTTCAATGCGGGGTTCCCAGCCCGGGACGGGGAAGGAGTTCGTCACGGAGAGAAGGATGTCGTTGGTGCCGTCGTTCGTGATGGCATAGACGATCCGATCGAGGTTCGTCGCGAGCAGCAGCTGCAGGGAGACGGTTTCCCGCCCCTCGGAAAGGATGTCGCTGATGGGGACGATGGGGATGTCGACCGTGGAGACCCCATTGGTAAAGAGGAGGTAGTCCGGGCCTTTCTTGAAGTCCTTGTCCGGGGTTGCCGTGCCGCCGTAGGCGACTGGAACGGCGATGGTGCTCGTGAGCGGGCCCTGGCGTGTGACATGGAAATTCCCGGTCCGAGGGCCCCGTTCATCCGCATTGGCAGTCACCGTCACGCTGATCTTGGGGAGCGGCGTTGCCAGATGATCCAGGCCCGCCCCGTTCATGACGCCCACCGGGGTGGGATTCTCGAAGTTCAACGGGCTGGTCTCATAGCCGTAAGCGTAGGCGGTGTTCGTCACGCCTGCGGCGTTCGTCAGACCGGCAATGATGTATCGCCCGTCCGTGTCTGTGAACCCGAGGGTGATGCTCGAGCCGACAACGGCCACACGGGCATCCGGCACGGGGTTCCCGCTCGTGTCGATGACGCGACCGGTCACGTGGAGTGTGCTGTTCGTACCGATGCTCACAAGCATGTGGGAGCTGGCCTTTCCTCCCTTCAAGTCGGAGATTTCGCATCGCACGACAAACTCGCCGCTGGTGGGGAAGCGCTTGCTGAAGGACTGGGCATTGGGCCCGAAGGTGCCGTCGCTGAAGTCCCATCGATAGACGACGCCGTCTCCATCAGGATCCCGTACGTCGGAGGCGGAGAATACGATCGACTCGCCAGGGTTGGCCGAGGTTTTGTCCGCGGAAAGGCGGAACGTCGGCGGATGATTCGTCGGGAAGGGACCGAAGTTCACCACCACATCCACCCACTCCTCAAGACCGCCGCCGCCCTTTGCGATAGGGGTGATGTGAATGTCCGACTCGGTGTCGGAGAACGTGTGCCCGATCGCCAGGCCGGCATCCAGCTGCTTGCGGAGGGTGCCGGGGGTCATGTCGAGCAACTGTGAGGAGCCGTGCACTCCAGACCACTCGGTCCAGTAGACGGACACGGCGTCCGAATAGTTGGGGTTGCCGGGCATCAAGGCGCGGTGGTCAATCCAGTAGGTCCGGGGCGTGCGGGTGGGGCTGATGTCCTGGTCCTTGCGGAACGCCAGGGCGTAGGCACGGCCGGGGGTCACGTCCGTGCCGTCGAAGGCGTAGATCCGGTTGGTCCCGCTGCCAGTGGGCGAGGCCACGGCATCGGGGGTAATCCACCCAACCTTGTATTTCAGGAGGGAACTGAACTGGGTCGTGATGTCGTTGCCCTGGTTGCCCATCCAGTCG
The DNA here is from genome assembly GCA_003452185.1 of Verrucomicrobiales bacterium. Classification (GTDB taxonomy): domain Bacteria; phylum Verrucomicrobiota; class Verrucomicrobiia; order Limisphaerales; family UBA11320; genus UBA11320. Next base: position 11,380 of record DMJJ01000177.1, read on the forward strand.
GTTGGATTCCCGTACCCCTTGTCGTAAGCGCTGTCGACGCCGGAATCCACAAAGAGCGAATGCTTCAGGATGGCGTCCTGACCGACGAGGCTGTCGATGTCGACAGTTGTATTGGGAATGCCACCCGGGTTGGGGGCCCCCTTCGTGCCGGTCGTGTCGGAAAAGTTCGCATGCCCGAGGCCGAGGTTGTGCCCAAGCTCATGGACCACCACGAGGGGGGAGATGTCCTGAAGCCAGAGACCCCGCCCGTGAACCATCGCCAGCCCCGCCCAATCCTTCCACCCGGCGAAGTCAATGGGGCTGAAGCCCACCATCTCGTAGTCGTAGTCGAGGTAATCGTATCCGACCGCCCTCGCTGCAGCGCGAGCATCGGCGAGAAGTTCGCTTCCGCTGTCGTAGAACCCGTACTGCTGCACGGGCTTCGGCATGATAATGAGGGGGGTGACGGTCGGGACGATCTGCACCAGATTATACGAGGCAGTGCGATACCACTCGTTCACCTGGCTCATCACGTCGTAGGCGCCAGAGATGCTGATCGGCTCGCGAGGGTCGTCCACGAAGGCGATCCGGATCAGGAGGACGTTGAGTCGGCCCTGGGTTTTCCAAAGGGTGCGCGGGAGCGAGCCCGAGGCGGTCCCCTGGCCGGTGCCGATGTCCTGAAGGGAAGGGCCGGTGGTGGTCACCGAGGCAGCAGCGTGATCGACGACGCTGGCGGCATGGTCGGGGCAACAGGCGGCGACCAGGCGGTTCCCGATGGCCACGAGGGAAAGAGTGCTGAGGCTGGAGGAGGGCTGGCTGCAAATGGTGCAAGGAGCATTGGCTGAACCCGCCGCACCGGCCGCGGCCAGAGCCGCGGCCTCCTGCGGGTCGATCACGCGGGCAGGGGAATCGCTCAACGCCACCACGCCCCCGAGGGCCACCCCCTGCACCGGCACGCCATGCTGACTGCCGAGCTGCCGGCGACGGAAGTCGAGGAATGCCTTGGCATACTCGACGCCGTCGATTGTGGCCGAGGTGCGGATCGGGTCAACCGTGCCAGCGGCTCCGGGACGGGGCAGGACGGACATCATATGGATGTCGCCGTTCCCCTGCACCCTATGCTCAACGAGGTCGTCAAACTGGGAAGGGAGGGAGTGTCGGAGGCCATACGGGAGGGTTTGCTCGACCGCAAGGTTCGGATGGGACCGCATCAAGGCGAGGACCTCCGCCTTGCGCGCATCGGCGAGCCGAAGTCCCTCGGCGAGCGCTGCGTCCCGGGACGCCGCATCGGCGGCAGCAAACTTGGCGGTCCACTCCTCAAAAGCGGCGATCGCGGTTGGTTTCCCGGCGGCGGGAGGAAGGGAACCGACCATTGCGGGCGGAATCCTAACTGGCGCCGTCGCGGCAGGAGCCGGTTTGGCCACCGCAACACCCGGCGCGACCGCCGGTGGACGTGGGTCCCGACTTGTGCGGGTCGTTCGCTCCTCCTGGTTCCAAACGAAGGCACCAACCCCAAGGATCAGCGCGAACAAAACACCCACGAGACGATTCGGGTTCCTCATAAAACGCATTACAACTTAACAACAAATCCGACCGACTTGAGGCATCCTCGGCGGGCCGGCACATCCGGTCCCCAAGAGAACGCATCCCTCCTACGGATCGCTTGGCGCCCGACGGAGGGAGAGCATCATTGTGGTATCAATTTATGCGCGGAAACGCAAGCGCTTGTTGAGCGCAGAGCCACTTTTGAGCGAACGAGTTGGGCTCGCCCATCCCCCGTTCCAGAGGAGGGGTTGAGCCTCCCGGGTTGAGTCCTCTCCCAACCCGGTTCCGCAGACGATCAGGGATCCTGAACGTGGACGCGGACCCGGTAGAGACGATTTGTCCCAAGACGGTCCAGATAGTGGTTCGTAAACCACTGTGGCGGTGCGAGGGGTGATGTAAAGTTGGTCAGTGTGGTCCAGACCGTGTGGTTGGCATCGGGAACGAATTCCAGGGAATTGGTGACGTAGTTTTGGAACCCGAGGCTGTCGACGCTGTTCAGGGCGTTCCAGCTCAGGAGCGGGACCTGGATATGCTTGCTGATGTTGGTCAGGGTGATGGAGAGGTTGATGTCAGCGGCGGTCCAGACCGGGGTCGGATCGTTGACGTTGGCGATCCCGTCGTTGTCGGAGTCGAGGTCGGAGCTGGTGACCAGGGCGACATTGAGGACGTTGGTGATATTCCCCGGGTAGACGACGTTCGTGGAGCTGAGGGGCCCGGCGTAGGTGCTGACCCAGCGGACGCGGTCGTTCGAGATATGGTTGAGCTTCTTGGGGGAGATGTTCGCATTGGCGAAGTAGAGCACGCACCCCTCGTCGACCGTGATGGCGTCGTCGTAGTTGGTGGCGTTGTTCCTCAGGTCGAGGTAGTCGACGTAGAGGGCCCGGCCGGTGGTCCCGGGGCTGGGGCTGAAGCGGAAAGAGCTGAAGTCGGCGCCATCGAGGACGAGATGCCCCACAGCGACGTTGTCGGTGTACCCCTCGGGATTGACGCCGGCGTCGTGGGCTTCGCTGTAGTGCACCGCCTCGTTGAACTTGGCGACCGTGGAGTAGATCGTCGTGCCGAGAAGGTCGCCATGCAGCGTCTTTCCGGCGATGGAGAACCCGTCGGTGACGTACCAGGTATTGGAGGCAGCCACTCCGCCGTCGGAGAGGCTGTTCGTGACGTTCAGGACGAGCATCCCGCCCCCGCCGAAGGAGCTGCTGGTTCCGGCGTAGATGACCGAGTTGGTCGCGTAGAGGTCCTTGGCATTCAGGATGACGTCGCCGTAGGCGTAGATCGAGTTGCTCCCGAGGAAGCGCATACTGCGGGCATAGGCCGCGAAGCTGCCGTACCCGGCGTACACGTTGCTTTGGTTGAGGAACTGGTCAGCGGCGAGCGTCACTCCCCCACCATCAATGGTGCCGTAGTTGACGATGTTCGAGTAGGGCGTGGTCCGATCGGCGCCAAGGTTCAAATCACGCGAGGCATAGAGCGAGCCGTAGTTCGTGAAGTTGATCACGCTGAGGAAGCTCTGGGCATTAATATCGCGATTAAGCCCGTTGGTAACCGAACCGGTTACGGTAAGCGCCTTGGCGTCAATCACGAAACTGCGTCCAACGTTGAACGTGTCATGCAGCACAACGTTAGTTCCGCGGAGCTTGAGATCCTGGAGCACCACCCCCTGGGTGACGGTCAGGTACGGGTCGACGATGAGCATCGAGAAGTAGTAGGTGTTCGTGCTTCCCCCATTCGTGCTGGTATTGACCCACTGCGCGCTGTAGGCGCCCACATCCCCGATCAGCCGGCTCGCGTTGCGCGAAACCAGGTTCGATACAACCAAGGTCGGCTGAGTGCTCTTGAGGTCATAGCTCAGCAGCGGAGCATCAATGATCGGCGCCTTGTTTCCAACGAGGTCGTCGGTGTGGATGATGACGGCTGTCTCCGCCCGGACCCGCACCTGGTCAAGATTCAACTTCTTCGCGTCGATGACCACCCGTCCGGTGTAGTTGGTGATGTCGTCGATCGGGAGCCCGGCGAGCCCCCGCGGCCCCACGGGAATCGCGTTTGTGTATCCTCCGTATAGGTTCTGCCCCACGGTGAGCGAACCCCGGTAAGCCGCGTACCCGATGCTTGGATTGTTGGTGACGTAGTCGGTCGAATCGAAGAGCGCGGGTGAGAAGGCAAAGTTGTTGGTGTAGCCCGCCGCCGCGGCGAAGGTCGTCTCACTCGCCAGGAACGATTCACGAGTCAGCAGGAGAGTGTTTGGAATCTGAGTCTGGTTGGCACGCAGGGTTGCGCTGGAGACATTGTGAGCAAGGAAACGATTGGTCAGCCAGGCCCCGTCATCCTCAAGAAATGCGTAATTGGTAACGGTCGTGAGGGTGGTCGGGTCGTAGTAACTGGAACTGAACTGCACCAACGCGGTATGCCCAGGGTTATCGATCTGGGTGGCGTTCTGGATGTTCAGGTTTTGGGGAAAGGTGACAGTCGTGAAGATTCCGTTCGTGACGGAATTGGTCGGGTAGAACACGACATGAATGAAATTGGTTTCGGCGATCCGGTTCGTGTAGGTGGCAACCGTGTAGTTTCCGAAATTATCGGTATTCAAGGAACCGAAGAGCGAGCCGAAGGGAATGGTCAGCGTGAGGTTGTAGGTTCCACCGAACTGGAAATTGTTGAACCCGTTCACACCACCGAACGAGCCCCACCGGGACTGCACGGTGTGCCTCGGGGAAACGACGCTCGGGGTTGAAATCCCCAAGGGAAGCGTGACCTTGTTCGTGCCCATGCCCCAGTAGATGTCGACCACGTTCAACTCGCCGGTCACCTCATCAAACGCGTTCGTCCGGGTATGCAAGGAGACATACGGACTGTAGCCGACTTCCTGGCCACCCGTGAACAAACCCGACCTCGAGAGGTTGACATTGTCGCCCGACATTTGGATCGCGCCCCGCATGCTCGTCGAGATCCCCTGCCCCGCGTTCACGATGTTCGTGGCGTCGATGATCATCCAGACATCGCCGTAGATATACCCGCGATTCACCCAATTCCCCATCCGCCGCACACCCGTGTTATAGGTGGTGTCAAAGATGAACCCTGGGTACCCATACATTGTCCCAGAGGCGGTGTTGGTGAAGTTGACCGTGTTGTACGTCTCAAACGGACGGGCGATCGGACTGAAGAAATCGACCGATGAAACGGAGGCAAAGATCTCAAACAAGCTACGGTTCTCGAACGCCACTGCATCGATTTGGGGGATGGCGTTTGAAATGCCGACAAAGGGCGAACTGTTGATGTAATGGGGAATGGTGGCCGCAGGGGCCGGCAGCATACTGAACCCGAGCAGCACCAGGCAGAACGTGAGAGCTCTCATAAGGATCTCGATCGAGAAAATTTAGGCCGCTGTTACCGAGGTGGCACCGTCATGAACTGACGGATCAGGTCCAGGCTAATCCCGCCAAAGCGCGGGAAGACAACCGGCGCGTTGGTGGATCCGTCAAAGGAGCCCCAGATGAATGGCCCAGCGAAGAGGTTCGCCTCGGACAGATAGAACGGGTCGGTATTCTCCCAATAAGGGAACTTGTCTGAAAAACTAATGACGATGGGCGAGGAGGGCTGGATGACCCCGGGGCCAGCGTGTTCTTCAAGCAGACCGGGGTCGAGGCCACCAACGATCACCACGCCATTGTCGTGGTTGTTGATCGAGGCGTTGTTTGTCCAACTGCCGGTGGTTTGCCGTTCGTAATAGTAGGGCGTCCCAGTGATCGTTGTTCCTAGGTCGGCGGCCGCGAAAAGGATGTCGGGCTGGATGACGGTGCGGCTTGCGGCCCCGGTGTGGAGGGTCCCGTTTGTGATGTAATAATCCGGATAACTCACCGTGAAGGGTCGGAAATACTGACCGATGAGGGAGTCATAGCTCACCTTCTGGAACAGGATCTTGTCGCGGCCGGGTCGGATCTGCGGAGCAAACACGTTCGTGGAACTTCCGTTTGTTCCACCCGAAGGAAGCCAGGCCCCGCCACCCGTGGCATTAACGTCCGGGCGGAGGTTTTCGACCGCAAGGCTGTTCGGGCTGAGGAGTCGGCGAAAGCCGCCAGCGTCGTCCCGGGTTAGCCCGACAAAGTAGTCGCCGAATCCCAAGAAACCGTCGACGGCCTGAAGGATCCCTGACACCGGATCCTGCTCATAGGAGGGGTCTGGTGAGGCGGAGGCGCCTGCAACGCTGTTGTAGCCAAAGGTCCGCAGGTCGGCGAGCTTGACCTCACCCGCGAAGTTAATCGCCCCGCCGTCCCAAATCTCGTAGGTGTAGAGGGCACCGTTCACATAGCTCGATGGCCTGAGGGAAACCGGGTCAAAATTCAGGTGGACCACGGAGTAATTGGTGAACGCGGGAAATGCAACCCGCCCGCGAAGGCTCCAAACGTAACGCTCGGGGTTTGCCAGGCCCATCTCCTCCACCAGCACGTGCAAGGCCAAGGACTTTATGTCGAAGAGGTTCAGCGACTGCGCTTCGTAGTTAACGCGCTTCGTGTTGAGGGGAAACTCCCCAAGATCAGCCGACATCGCGGAAGCCGCCGGGAGGGCGTTCATGATGGCGATCGCCTGATCGACAGCAGCCATCCCCTCAGGCCCGAAATACTCGATAAATGACCGATCGTATGCATAGTAGATCACCGGAATGTTCCAGCGATAGCCCTCGTGGGGCAGCACCGGTCCGCCGATGTCCCCTCCGATGGAGTAACCCAAGGTGGGGGTATGCCATGAGGTGAACGGCCCGAGGAAGGTAAAGGCCTGACTGGTCGCTGCCGAAAGGAGGGCAACCAAGGCAAGAAGGACTGGACGAAGCCTGATCATATTCGCTCGAGGTTGTCGGTCAGCGCAAACGAGTGATACGGAAGAAAGCCGCTTTAATGTCGGGTGGGAGGAGCAGGGTGTCTGATGTCCCTGCCGCGAAACGCGGGGCTCCAACGTTGATCCAGGGTGGGAGAGCGCTCTCGCACTGTTGAACCTGATAGACTGCCCCCGGCACGGTGTTCCACTCCAACCACGTGCCATTGTGGCGGTGGACGATCCGTTGCCGCAGGACGCTCGTGGCGTCGGTGGGGTTCGTCCCCGCACGGAACTCCTGAGCATTGGTGGCGCCGTCTCCGTCACTGTCCACGTTGCTCGCAGGCCAGGAATCCGGGTCACTCCCGAAGTAGAGCGCCTGCCAGTCGTCGGGCAAACCATCCAGATTGTCATCAACCCCCCACGTCTTGCCGCTTCCGGTGGGCGACCACTGGGAGACATCGCCCGTTTTCAGAACATAGCGAAGACGGGCTTGGTGGACGGACGACGGTTGGATCGAGCCGATCGTGTAAGGAGCTGATGCGACGGAGATGGTCGCCCCGCCATCGATGCTTAACTCGTAATGGTCGACCGCGTAGCCGAGGAGTTCAGGCCAGCTCACCTGCAGCGACAGGGAGGTCAAAGCCGTCACGTAGGGCGCATCGGGAATGGGAAGGTCCGCGGTGAAGCTGAACCGTTGCGCGCGCAGGTCCATGCTATGCGCGGCGGTGTACGAGGACCAAACGACAAGGAAGTGCCCCCCGGCATCAGCGCTGATCGAAGGGTGGATCTGCCGACTGGCCGTGGTCGTGTTGACAGGGAACTCACTGCCAACAGCGACCCCGCTGCGGAGGAGCTGGGCAAACACCCCTTCACGGTGCCCATCCTGACCCATGGAGGTCCAGACCACCAACTCGCGGTCATCGATGGTGGCCACCGTGGGAAGGTATTGATCGCCGTGCACGAACGTATTAACCCGAACAGGCTCCGCTCCAGAGACCCCTGCTGCAGAGTAGAAGCGGGAGTAAACGTCCCACCCATCGGTCCTGGTGCCCGCCTTCTGGGTCCAAGC
>DMJJ01000314.1 GCA_003452185.1 Verrucomicrobiales bacterium
GCCACCGACGTCAGGAGGTGGGGCTCGCGCAACGCGAGCCAGCCCTGCCCCCAGCCGGACCCGTCCCCCTTTGCTCAACTGGGGGGGTGGAGCATGCTCGCGCCCACGACCTCGTGACCTCGGTCGCTACAGCCGAGGTGGAGGGGGACCACGGGACCAACTCCCGATGCGTTGCAATCGACGTCCCCACACTGTTAGGGTGCCCCGGAAGCGATACACAACTATGCGCAAGACGAAGATAGTGGTTACGCTCGGCCCTGCCACCGAGTCGCCCGAGATGCTGGGGAAGCTGTTGGATGCCGGCATGGACGTGGCACGGCTCAACATGTCCCATGCGCCGCATGACTGGATCCGCCGGGTGGTCAAGGACCTGCGGGAGGCCGCATCGGTCCGTCAGCGCCAGCTCGCCATCCTGCTCGACACCCAGGGCCCCGCGATCCGCACCGGCGACCTCCCAGCCTCCCTCGACCTGAAGCCGGGCCAGAAGTTCACCCTCACGGTGCGTGGGGAGAAGAGCGAGGAGCAGCACTCGGTGGATGTGAACTACGCCGGCTTCGTGAACGACATCTCCGTGGGGGATGTGGTCCTGCTCGACAACGGCGAGATCCACATGAAGGTCCTCGGCAAGTCCGAGAACAAGGTCGAGTGCGAGGTGCTGACACCGGGAAAGCTCGGCAGCCGGCGCCATATCAACCTCCCGGGGGTCAAGGTAAGCCTTCCGGCGCTGACCTCCAAGGACCTCGCCGACGTCCAGGTGGGGCTCGATGTCGGGGTCGACTTCATCGCCCTCTCCTTCGTCCGGGAGGCCCGCGACATCCAGCAGCTCCGGGCCGTGATCGAGGCTCACTCGCACCGCCCCCTCATCATCGCCAAGATCGAGGACCAGCAGGCGGTCGCGAACCTCGACTCGATCGTCGCAACAGCCGACGGCGTCATGGTGGCCCGGGGGGACCTGGGGATCGAGTGCCCGTACGAAGACCTCGCCATCATCCAGCGACGGATCGTCAAGACCTGCCTTCGCGTCGGCAAGCCGGTGATCGTCGCCACGCACATGCTGGAAAGCATGATCGAGAACCCGATGCCAACCCGGGCCGAGATCTCCGACGTGGCGAACGCCGTGTTCGAGCAGGCGGACGCCATCATGCTCTCGGGCGAGACCACCGTCGGGAAGTACCCCGTCAAGTGCGTCGAGGTGTTTGACCGCATCGCCCGCCGCATCGAGCGGAGCGGCGCCCCCGCCATCCCGCAGCGCGGGGAGCTCTCCACCCCCCGGCAGAAGCTGGTGAAGAGCGCCGGGCTCCTCGCCGAGGACCTGGAGGCGGAGGCGATCCTCGTCTTCACCATCCGCGGGAACATGGCCCGCCACGCCGCCTCGTTCCGCCCCTTCCACCCCAAGGTCTACGCCCTCTGCGAGAGCGAGGAGGTGGCCCGCTCGCTTGCCCTGATCTGGGGGGTGCAGAGCTTTGTCCTGAAGTTCAACCACCAGCGCCCGGAGGAGAACATCGAGGAGGCCCTCGCCTACATGACCTTCAACGGGCACCTCCACAAGGGAAACCAGGTCGTCATCATCAGCGGCATCACCGCCGGGGACCAGATCGTCGACGTGGTCGAAATGCGGGTGGTCTGAGGAATTGCAATCCCTCCCGCCACCCGATATCACTCCCCCCATGAAGAAGATCGTCCTCCGCGTGGCAATCGGGCTGGTGGTGCTCCTGGTCGTTGGAATCGTGGTGTTCGCCATGTTCCTCGACGGGATCGTGAAGAAGGGCGTTGAGACCGTGGGCCCGGTCATCACCAAGACCGAGATCAAGCTGGCCGGGGTCAGCATCTCGATCCTCGGGGGGAGTGCCAACCTGAAGGGGTTCACCCTCGGGAATCCCGACGGGTACAAGAGCCCGACGGCGATCGAGGCCGACACCGTGAGCGTCCAGCTCAACCCCTCCTCCATCCTGTCCGACAAGGTGGTCATCAAGTCGGTCCGCCTCGACGGCGCGCGGATCTCCGTGGAGGGAGGCCCGAACGACAACAACCTGACCAAGATCCTCGCCAACGTCGAATCGGTGGCCGGCGGGGCGGGAGGCACCCAGCCGAAAGAGGCCCCGGCCGGGGGTGCAGGGAAGAAGCTGGAGGTGGATGACTTCCTGATCACCAACACCAAGCTGAGCCTCACCCTCAAGATGCTCGGGGGGAAGACCACCACCGTTTCACTCCCGGATGTCCACCTGACAAACCTCGGGACGGGACCCGAGGGGATCACCCCGGCGGAGCTCGTGAAACGGGTGCTGGGAGCAGTGACGGGCGACATCGGCAAGGTGGCGCTCGACGCGGTGAAGAATCTCGGCGGCGCCGCAACCGATGCCGTCAAGGATCTCGGCAAGACGGGCGCCGAGGGCGTGAACAAGGCGACCCAGGGGATCAAGGATCTCTTCAAGAAGAAGTGATCCGGGGCCTCCCCTGCCCCCCCCGACGCACCGACCGATCCGCCAAGCCCCTCTGTTTCCCAAGCAACCCACCATGCGCACCTATCTCAACTGGATCGGCGGCGAGCCCGTCGCCGCCCGTTCCAAGGTCACCGTGGAGACCCGCAACCCCGCCGACCAGCGGGAGGTCGTGGCCTCCTATTCCCAAGGCGGGGCCGAGGAGGCACGCGACGCCATCGCGGCGGCCGCCGCGGCCCACCCCGGGTGGGCCGCCCAGACGCCCGTGGCCCGGGGCCGGGTCCTGAGCAAGGCGTCGCAGCTCCTCGAGGCCCGGAAAGGGGAGCTCGCCGAGCTCCTCACCCGCGAGGAGGGAAAGACCCTAGCGGAGGCGACGGGCGAGGTGCAGCGGGCGGTCGACATCTTCCGGTTTTTCGGAGGGCTGAGCTACACCCTCGGCGGCCAGACCCTGCCGCACGATCTCCCGGGCAACCTCCTTTACACCCGCCGCGAGCCGCTCGGCGTGGTTGGTCTGATCACGCCCTGGAATTTCCCCGTGGCGATCCCGGCCTGGAAGCTCGCCCCGGCGCTGGTCTGCGGAAACACGGCGGTTCTCAAGCCGGCGTCCCAGGCCCCCGCCCTCTCCTTCGAGCTCGCCCGGGTGCTGCACGAGGCGGGGTTGCCGAAAGGGGTCTTCAACGTGGTGATGGGCGAGGGGCGCACCGTGGGCGGGGAGCTGGCAACGCACCGCGACATCGCCGCCCTCTCCTTCACGGGGTCGCACGGCGTCGGGCAGAGCATCTACCGCCAGGTGGCCCAGCGGATGGCCCGGGCGCAGATGGAGATGGGTGGAAAAAATCCGACCCTGGTCCTGGCCGACGCCGACCTCGACCTGGCCGCCACGCTGGTCGTACGAGCCGGCTTCGGGCTGACCGGGCAGGCCTGCACCGCCACGAGCCGCGTCATCGTGGAACGTCCGGTGCTGGAGGCCTTCACCGAGAAGCTGGTCGCCAAGACCCGCGCCCTCAAGGTGGGCCCCGGCCTCCAGCCGGGCGTCGACATGGGCCCGGCGGTGAATCCGCAGGAGCTCGAGGGGAACTTCCAGCACATCGCGGCCGCAGTGAAGGAGGGAGCGAAGCTCCTCCTGGGCGGGGAGCGGCTCACGGAGGGTGACCTCCAGCACGGGCTTTTCATGCAGCCCACCCTCCTCGGCTCGGTCACGCCGTCGATGCGCATCGCCCGCGAGGAGGTGTTCGGCCCGGTGGTGGCGATCATCCCGGTGGAGAGCTTCGACGAGGCGATCGCCGTCGCCAACGGGGTCGATGTCGGCCTGAGCGCCAGCCTCGTGACCCGCGACCTGAAGAAGGCCATGCTCTACTGCGAGCGGATCCAGGCCGGGGTGGTGAAAGTGAACCAGATCAGCACGGGCCTCGCCCTCCAGGCCCCGTTCGGCGGGGTCAAGCAGTCGAGCACCGACAGCTTCAAGGAGCAGGGGGCCGGCGCGGTGGAGTTCTACTCCCACCTCAAGACCATTTACCTCGACTACTCCGCCTGAGGAGAGCCACAGCATGATCAAGCTAGTCCGTTTTGAAGTCGCGGCCGCAGCCCCCCCCCGTCTCGGGATCCTGGATGAGGGCAGCGGGGACATCTCCGATCTGGCCGCCGCGGGGATCACCCGGCTGGAGCCGCTCCTCGAAGGCCCCGACCCCGCAGCCCTGCTCGCCGCGCTGCCGGTCGCAACCCTGCCCCGCGTGGCTCTGGCCAGCGTCCGTCTCCTCCCGCCGGTCGAGCAGCAGGAGGTCTGGGCGGCAGGGGTCACCTACCTCCGCAGCAAGAAGGCGCGGATGGAGGAATCGGACTTCAGCGCGAGCGCCTACGACCGGGTGTACGAAGCCCCCCGGCCCGAGCTCTTCTTCAAGTCCCTTCCGTCGAAGGTCTCAGGGCCGGGCGGCCCGGTTGGGATTCGCACCGACGCCCGTTGGAACGTGCCCGAACCGGAACTTGCCCTGGTGTTCAGCTCCAAGGGCCGCCTCGCGGGGTTTACCGCCGGGAACGACATGAGCTCTCGGGACATCGAGGGGGAGAACCTCCTCTATCTGCCGCAGGCCAAGACCTATCGACACTCGTGCGCCCTGGGACCGTTCCTCGTCCTGGGGGTCTCGGAGGAGCAGGTTCGCGGCTGGCCCATCGCCATCGAAATCCATCGCGGAGGCCAGGCCGTGTTCCAGGGGGAGACCTCTGTAGGCCGGATCAAGCGAACGTTCACCGAGCTGCGCGACTACCTCTTTCACTCCCAGGAGTTCCCGCACGGAGCCGTGCTGTTGACCGGAACCGGCATCATTCCCCCGGACGAGTTCACCCTCGAGGCAGGGGATCGGGTGAAGATCCGGATCGGGGAAACCGGGCTCCTTGAGAACCCCGTGGTCCGCGTCTGAACCGGAAGGGGGCACGGGGGGTGCGTGATTCCGTCCGCTGCGGTGTAAGCAGGATGAGGCGTTGCCCGGGAGAGACGGCGGGTGCCGGAAGTAAGGGCAGCAACGGTCTCCCGGAAGACGGCTCATGAACCGGGGGTTCCCCTTAAACGGGAATCGCCAGGAAGGGGCGAGTGGCCCCTTCCGGAACAAGATCCCGCATTGAACCGGAGAGACTTATGAAAAACATGACCCTGCTCCTCGCCCTTTCGGTCTGGTCCCTGACGGCCACTCTGGCAATCACCCACGCCGCCGAACCGCTCAAAGGCGGGCAGGCGCTGATTGCCTCCACACAGGCCCCGCGCCCGGTGCCCACCCCTGCCTCGCACGGGTGCGGCGGGTGTGCCCCCTCGGGGCAGCACGCGGCCGCCGGACACGCCTCCGGGGGGGCGCATTGCCAGGCCATGGCGGGATCCAACACCCCCTGCTGCAAGTAGGCAGTCGGGGGGCGACCTTAACCCGGCCAGCGTGACCCAACAGCCTATGGACACCCACCCAGATCCGGGGGCAGACCCCAAGCTCGACGCCCTCCTGCGGGAGGCGCGGCACGAGCCCCTGCCACCCCTTCCCCCCGGGTTTAGGGATGGGGTATGGAGGCGAATCGCCTCGGAGCACTCCCCATCGCATGCCGCCCCCGTGGAAGGGTGGCTGCAGGGGCTGGCCGCCTGGCTGCTGCGTCCGCGCCAGGCGGCGCTGCTGGCCCTGGGGCTGATCGTCCTGGGGTCGATCGGCGGGAGCCTCGCAGCCACCGACGCTGCGCGGACAGCGGCACGCGATCGCTACCTCGCCGCCGTTGACCCGCTTCGCCCCGCGCCGTGACTCACGCGATGCGCCGTCCCGGGATTCTCCTCGCCGCCTCGCTGGCTGTCGCGCTGGCTGTTTTCGGCCTCTGCTACACCGCGGCCTTCCGAATGCAGGCATCACGCCTCGCCTCCTCGACAGACGATCTCGAGTGGCTCCGTCAGGCGTTCCGCATGGGGGACGCCGAATTCACCCAGGTGCGGCGGCTCCATGAAGGATACCGCGCCCGCTGCGGGGAGGTTTGCCGGAAGATTGCGGAGCGGAATCGCGAGCTTCAACAGCTGCTGGCGTCGCCGGCGAACGAAACCGCCGCCGGAGCCCAGGCGGTCGAGGCGAAGCTGAAGGAAATCGCGGCGCTCCGGGCGGAGTGCCAGGCCGGGATGCTGCGTCACTTCCAGGAGGTCGCCGCCTCCATGCCGTCGGAGGAAGGGAGGCGGTATCTCTCCGAGATGCGCCGGCTCACCCTCGAGAACCACTCCGGGATCGAGGCCGGGATGTCCCATCACCATGAATCCGCCCCCCCACCCTGACACCGCGGGTCAGGACGGGGCGGACATGGCCCGACTGGCGGGGGGTGAGGATCGCGCCCTGAACGACCTCATGGAGCGACATGCGCCGAGGATCTTTCATTTCCTCTGGAGGATGCTCGGCAACGAGGAGGATGCCCGGGACCTGGCGCAGGAGACGTTCGTGCGGGTCTATGAGCATCGGGGCTCGTTTCGCGGCGGCGAGAAGTTCTCCCACTGGCTCTACACCATCGCGGGAAACCTTGCCCGGAACCAAATCCGCTGGCGCACCCGTCACCCCGCCGCCTCCCTCGATCTGGAACCCGAGCCCGGGGGCCGCTCCCTGGGAGAGTACCTTCCCAGCGAGGCCCCCCCGCCCGGGGAGAGGCTCCTTGCCGAGGAGCGGCGCGCGGCGGTGCGCAAGGCGTCCAGACGCAGCACGAGGCGGCTCTCGGCGGGATGGGGCTCGTAGGTCATCGAGGACATCTGGGTCGACATAGGGGGTTCCTCCGGGAAGGGGGCGGCCGCCGGCCCGTTTGCCGGCGTGAATTGGGGCGGGGAGCGCCGGACTGCGGATGCCGGGCGCGGCGGCCGATTTCGTTGATCAGCCCTTGCTGGAGCTGAGCGAGCCGCCGGCGATCTTCTCGCAGGCGCCCTTGGGAACGGCGAGCCAGGCATCCTTCTGCGCGTCCTTCTTGGACGTGCCGGCGCAGGACGAGGTCGCGGTCTGGCAATCGTTCTTGCCGGCCTTGGCGATGCCGAAGCACTTTTCGGTCGGATCGGCGGCTTGCACGGCGGTGTTGGCCAGCAGGATCGCGGCGCTGAGGGCCGCGGCGATGGTGAGCGTGGACTTCATGACGGATCTCCTTGGTGCGGATGGTGTCCCTTTCGGGT
>DMJJ01000548.1:0-5918 GCA_003452185.1 Verrucomicrobiales bacterium
CCTGGCCACGCTCCTGACCTGGCCCTGGAGCGTATGTCCTGGGGCGGAGTCCGCCGCCGCCCCGGCGACCCCCGACCCCCGCCTGGCCCCGACCCTGGAGGCCTACGCTCCTGTTGCCGCCCGCCTGATCGCGGGGGCTCAGGAATCAGACGCCGCGTACCGCCGCCTCGCCGAGTTGTGCGACACCTTCGGGCCGCGGATCACCGGGTCGACCAATCTGGAGTCCGCCATCGACTGGGTGCTGGAGCAACTCCGTCGCGACGGGTTCTCGAACGTCCACGGTGAGCCGGTCGCCGTGCCGCACTGGGTGCGGGGGCGCGAGTCGCTTGAGATGCTGCTGCCACGTCCCCACGCCATGCGGGTCCTGGGGGTGGGGGGAACCATCCCCACGCCTCCTGGGGGGATCGAGGGGGAGGCCTTGGTCGTGCGTGACTTTGCCGACCTGAAGGCACGGGCCGCCGAGGCCGTCGGGAAGATCGTGGTCTACGACCTGCCGTTCACCGAATACGGCACCACGGTGGCGATCCGGACCCGTGGGGCTTTGGAGGCTGCCCGCGTGGGAGCCATCGGGAGCCTGATCCGGTCGGTGGGACCCTTCTCCATGCAGACCCCCCACACCGGGATGATGGAGCAGGGGGCGGCCGGGACTCGGCGGATCCCCCACGCGGCGATCACGAGCGAGGATGCCGCCATGCTGCGGCGGATGCAGGAGCGGGGGGCGAGGATCCAGCTTCACCTGGCGTTGGAGAACGAATCCCTTCCGAACGCCACCTCCCGCAACGTGGTTGCGGAGATCCCCGGGCGGGAGTTTCCGCAGGAGGTGGTCGTCGTCAGCGGCCACATCGATTCCTGGGACGTGGGCCAGGGGGCTGTGGACGATGGGGGAGGGTGCATCGCCGCGTGGGAGGCTCTCCGGCTTGTGAAGCGTCTCGGCCTCCAGCCGCGCCGGACCCTTCGGCTGGTGCTCTGGACTGGCGAGGAGAGCGGGATCTGGGGAGCCAAGGCGTACCGCGAGGCCCACGCCGCGGAGTTGGCGCGACATGTCCTGGCGATGGAATCCGATCGCGGAGCCTTCGCACCCGAGGGGTTCGCCTTCACCGGCAGCGAGCGGGCCCAGCCGTGGGTTCGCGGGCTCGCCGCGTTCCTGGAGCCGATCCATTCCGGGCACATCACCCTTGGCAATGGCGGGATGGACGTGATGGAGCTCCTCCAGGGGGGCGGGGTCCCGGCCATGGATCTGGTCGTCGACCGGACCCGGTACTTCTGGTATCACCATAGCGACGCGGACACGGTCGATAAGCTCGATCCCAAGGAGCTCAACCTCTGCGTCGCCACCCTGGCCGTCATGGCCCACGGGGTGGCGGATCTCCCGATCACCCTCCCCCGCTGAGTGGGAGCCTCCACGCGATGCAGCCAACGGGTGTGAAATCGCGACGCGGCCGCTGGAAGTGGGGCGCCTGCGGCGTTGCCTTCCTTGGTTTCCTCGGGGCCAACGTGCTGGCCTTTGTCCATGCCCGTGCCCTCACACGATTCGTCCCCGCGGACCCCTTCGCTTATGGAGCCCGTTTCTCGACGCTGGCGGGTGCGGGCGAGGCGGGGGCGAGGAGCTCGGCCAGGTTGTAGTGGGTGTAGCGGGCGTGGCTGGCCACGTTTTGAGAGTCGGCGTTGGCGACCCAGAGCTCCAGCGTCTCGGGAGAGAAGAGCACGGAGTGGATGTTGGATCCCATGCAGACCGGCCGGGTCATGAGGTCGCGGGCCTTCGACTCATCCAGCTTGCCGTAGCCCTCCTGCACCCGCTTGGCCAGGGTCTCGTAGCGGTCGCCGGCGGACATCAGCACGGCATCCTTGATCGCGTGCGGGAGCTTTGGGTGGCTTTGTCCCGACCAGATCGTCTCAAAGGTGGTCGGCGTGGCGGCGATCCCCACGGCCCGCTTCGTCTTCCCGTCCGAGATCACGTAGTAGTATTCACACGTGCGGGGTCCCTTGCGCATGATCTCCACCGCCTCGTCGAGGGTGGAGGCTTTTTCCATCACCTCCCGCACGAGCTGGGCCATCGGCTTCCCGTCCCAGTTCCCCTCGCCGCGCCCCCCCATCTCACCAATGGCCAGCTTCTTCTCATTCATGGCGGTGACGGAGCCGACGAACCCGGCGTAGCTGACGTTCACCCAGGCGTTGCCCTGGTCGGGCTTGAAGACCATGACGACGGCGTTCTGCTCGAGCCCCACGCCCCGCAGGTAGTCGAGGATGCGGCCGTGGTACAGGCGTCCCCCGACGGTGGCATCGCCAAAGACCGCGAAGCCGCTGCAGTGGAAGAGCTCGGGGAAGAAGTTCGCCAGGCGCACCTCCTCGCGGTCGAGCCGGGCCGCCATCGCCAGGGAGTCCATCTCCCGCAGGTAACGGTCGTCGATGAAGGGGCCGATCCGCTTCTGCGCCTCCTCGATCTCGCCAAAAAACCAGCGTCCCTTGTCGAAGGAGCTGCCCACCCCCACGCCGTAGAGGACCCGCTCCACCAGGTCGTGGATCGGCTTTTTCATGAGGACGCCGTGCTGCCGGCCCATCTCCTCGGGGGTTCCCTCCAGGTACAGGAGCCGCGTCCCGTCGATCATCTCGAGCCTGCCGCGCCCCTCGGTGGCGACCACCCGGCGGTCGCCGGTGGCGGGCCCCAGGGTCGGGATCTTCGCCGACAGGGTGTCCACGAGAACCGGCACCGCCCGAAGCAGGTGGGAAACCGCGGTGGTCTCGACTTTTTCCCCTTCCGCCGCGACGAGCTTCCATTGGTCCGCCGGCCCTGCGGGGCTGAACTTGGGATCCCGGAACGTGACCTCCACGTTCACCTTGCCACCGTCGGCCCAGGCGATGGCGAGCGGGAACGAGTCCGTGGGCCGCAGCGAAAGCGTGAGCGTTCCGGCCGGGAGGTGGAGCGCCTGGATCGCCTCGGGCTTGGGGGTGGCTGCGATCACGCGGCAGGGAACCCCCCCGAGGGTGGCCTCCGGGAGCGGCTTCACGTCGCAGAAGAAGGGGAGCAGGGCGATCTGGTCGCGGGCGACGGGGAGCTTGATCGGCCCGAGGGTTGTGGTGTCGATCTTCTCCGGGGCGGTGAGGAACCGCGGAAGCCCCGGCTTGCCGACCACGCCGAATTTCTTGCCCGGGACGTCGACCCAGAGCTCCTGGCCGTCGCGCCCGATCCGGAACTCCTGTTTCCCGGCCTGGATCCTGCCGCGCGCGTGGTCCGGGGCCTGGATCGCGAGGTCACCCTGGAGCTTGGAGAGTTCCTTCGGGAGCCCTTCCGAGCGGGTGACCTCCCATCCCGTGCTGAACACGCGGGGCTCGGTGCCGGGGGCCGGCTCGATCAGCCCGACGATCTGCTGCAGCCCCTGGGTCAGGAGCTCGCCCGGGGTCGGGCCAGCGGGCTTCTCCTCGGCCGCCTGGATCCACGCGATACCAATCCAGAGGGCTGCGGCCGGGGCGAGCATGCGGAGGGATTTCATAGAGTGGGAGGCATCGTAGCCGGAATCCCTCCGATGACAATCACCCGTTTTGAAGTTGAATAAATCTCCCGCAACAGGGATCTGTTTCTCTCACTATGTCCAACGACCCCGGCTCCAGCTTCACGCGACGCGACTTCCTGAAGGCCTCCTCGACCGCCGCCCTGGCGTCCGCGGTCGCCAGCCCGTTCATCCTCGGGTCCCGTGCCCGGGGCGCGGCCTCGCCGGGCGACACCCTTAAGGTGGGCCTTGTCGGGTGCGGCGGGCGCGGTACCGGGGCTGCCGCCCAGGCCCTTGGCGCCGATGCCAACGTGCAGCTGGTCGCCATGGGGGATGTTTTCCCCAATGCGATCCAGAACAGCCTCTCCGCCCTCAAGACCCAGGTGAAGGAGGAGAAGCTCAAGGTGACCCCCGACACGATGTTCTCCGGGCTCGATGCCTACCGCAAGGTGATCGACAGCGGGGTGGATGTCGTCCTGCTCGCCTCCCCCCCGGGATTCCGCCCGGTCCACTTCGAGTACGCCGTCAATGCGGGGAAGCATATTTTCACCGAGAAGCCGATGGCGACCGATGCCGTCGGGGTCCGGTCGATCATGAAGTCGGTGGAGATCGCCAAGCAGAAGAACATCGCCGTGGTGGCCGGGTTCTGCTGGCGTTATGACTACGCCCGCCGTGCCTTCTATGAGCAGGTGCACCAGGGAACCCTCGGGGATGTGCGGGCGATTTACGCCACCTACCTCACCAGCCCGGTGAAGCCGATGCCTCCGGCCGACAAGCGTCCCGCCGGCATGGGGGACATCGAGTGGCAGGTTCGCAACTGGTACAACTTTGTCTATCTCTCGGGCGACGGCCTGGTGGAGCAGGCGATTCACAGCATCGACAAGATTGCCTGGACGATGCACGACACCCCGCCGCTGAAGTGCACCGCCGTGGGAGGCCGGGCCGCCCCTTCCGAGGGGGGGAACATCTATGACCACATCGAGGTGAACTACGAGTGGCAGAACGGTGTTCGTGCCTTCATGGCCCAGCGCCAGATCGGGGGGGCCTGCTATGGGGAGAACAACGACTACGTGATGGGGTCGAAGGGGTATGGCTACATCAACAGCCGCGGCATTTACATCACGGGCGAGAACCGCTGGCGCTACGAGGGGCCGAAGAACGACATGTATCAGACCGAGCATGACGAGTTCTTCGCCTCGATCCGCAACGGCAAGCCGATCAACAACGGCGATCGCATGGCCCTGAGCACGCTCATGGGGATCATGGGCCGCATGGCGGCGTACACCGGCGCCGAGGTCACCTGGGACATGATGCTCAACTCGCAGGAGCGGCTGGTTCCCGAGCAGATCGCCCTCGACATGGCGTTCCAGCCCCCGCCGCGGGCGATCCCGGGCAAGACCCGTTTTGTCTAGCCGCCGGCCTCCATACCTCCCCTGAAGCCTTATGCAAACGCGACGCGAGTTCCTGCAGCAATCCTCCCTGGCGGCCGCCGCCGCGGCCGTCACCCTGGGGTCGGCCGGCGTGGCCCTCGGGGCGGAGCCCTCCGCCCCCGCCAAGACCCCGTCCATCCGCAAGGCGATCATGTTCGCCACGGTGGGGGTGCCGGGTTCCGTCCTCGAGAAGATGAAGGCGGTGAAGGCCGCCGGCTTCGAGGGGGTCGAGCCGATGAGCCACATGGACCAGGAGGAGGTGGTCCAGGCGCTGCGGGCCACCGGGCTCCAGGCGGCCAGCGTCTGCTGCGCCACCCACTGGCATGACACGCTGACGCATCCAAGCGAGGCGGTGCGGGAAAAGGGGCTCCAGGGGCTGCTCCAATCCTTGAAGGACGCCAAGCGTTACGGGGCCACCTCGGTCCTGCTGGTCCCGGGGGTTGTAAACCGGGAGGTCTCCTACGCCGACGCGTGGACGAGGTCGATCGCCCAGATCCGCAAGGCGGTCCCTCTGGCCGAGGAGCTGGGGGTGAGGATCGCCATTGAGAATGTCTGGAACAATTTCCTTCTCAGCCCGCTCGAGGCGGCCCGGTTTGTGGACGAGTTCAAGAGCCCGAGCGTGGGCTGGCATTTTGATGTCGGCAACGTGATCCACTATGGCTGGCCGGAGCAATGGATCCAGGTCCTTGGGAAGCGGATCTCCCGGCTCCACATCAAGGAGTACAGCCGCGCCAAGAGTGACAAGCAGGGGAAGGGGGCCGGGTTCGACGTGAAGTTCCTGGAGGGGGACAACAACTGGCCGGCGGTGATGAAGGCCCTGGCCGACGTCGGGTACACGGGATGGGGGATCGCGGAGCAGGGCGGGGGAGGGTCGCCCGAGGGGCTGAAGGATCTCGCCGACCGGATGGACAAGATTTTCGCGAGCTGACCCCGCGTCGTCCCATGCCCCTGGCGCTCGACCAGCAGGTCATTGTCGTGATCGGCGGCACCACGGGCCTGGGGC
>DMJJ01000548.1:6232-8118 GCA_003452185.1 Verrucomicrobiales bacterium
GGCCCGTGTCGTGGTGGTGGGACGCAACCCCGAGGGGGTGGCGGCAGCGGCCCGGGAGCTTGGTCCCGCGGGCCGTGCCCTCGCCGGCGACGCCTCCGACCCGGCAACCGCCCCCACCGCCATCCAGGAGGGGATCCGCTCGTTCGGCGGGTTCCACGCCCTTTACCATGTGGCGGGCGGGAGCGGCCGTCGGATGGGGGATGGCCCGCTGCACGAAATCACCGATGAGGGGTGGGCCGGCACCTTGCAGCTCAATCTCACCTCGCTGTTTCTCTCCAATCGGGCTGCTGTCCGGCAATTCATCGCGCAGGGGTCCGGCGGAGCGGTGCTGAACATGGGTTCCGTGCTTGGCTTCTCCCCCTCCCCCGCGCACTTCAGCACTCATGCGTACGCGACGACCAAGGCGGCGATCATCGGGCTCACCCGCTCCTCGGCCGCCTACTACGCGGGGCGCAACATCCGGTTCAACGTGATTGCCCCCGCGCTGGTGGCGACCCCCATGTCCCGTCGCGCGCAGGAGGATGAGGCGATCCTCCGGTTCATCGCCACGAAGCAGCCCCTGGACGGCGGGCGGATCGGCCGGCCGGAGGATCTGGATGCCGCGGCTGTTTACCTGCTCTCCCCCGGATCCCGGTTCGTGACCGGGCAGGTGCTGGCCGTCGATGGGGGATGGAGCGTCTCCGAGGGCCAGCATGACTGATCCCGGTGCCTGTGCCGGGGGTTACGCCCTGGGGATCGACCTCGGCGGCTCGAGCGCCAAGAGCGTTGCCGTGACCCCGGAGGGGGTGGTGTTGGCACGGCGGCAGGCGGACTTCGACCCCGAGTCCCCGATGGACTGGGCGCGCCGGATCCGGTCTCTGGTTGAGGAGGTGCGTGGCGATCTGGGAGGTGAGGCGCGGGCCATCGGGCTGGCCGCCCCTGGGCTTGCGGCTCGCGACGGGCGGTCGATCGCCTTCATGCCCGGGCGGCTTCACGGGCTGGAGGGGCTTGATTGGACCACGTATCTCGGCACCGACTTCGTGATCCCTGTGTTGAACGACGCCCATGCCGCCCTTTTGGGGGAGGTTTGGGTGGGGGCTGCCCGGGGGCATCGGAACGCGGTCCTGTTCACCCTTGGAACGGGTGTGGGTGGGGCGGCGATGGTGGATGGGCAGCTGCTGCGCGGGGAAATCGGCCGTGCGGGGCATCTGGGGCACATGTCGCTTGATCCGCATGGGGCTCCGGACATTTGTGGCGCGCCTGGGAGTGTTGAGCTCGTGGTGGGGAACTGCACGGTGCGGGAGCGGAGCGGCGATCGGTTTGCCACGACGCACGATCTTGTCCGGGCCTACGAGGCTGGGGATCCCGTTGCGGCGGAGGTTTGGCTTGAGTCGGTGCGTGGGCTTGCCGCCGCTGTTGCCTCCGCGATCAACGTGCTGGATCCCGCCGTGGTGATCATCGGCGGTGGGATCGCGAGGTCGGGGAAGTCGCTCTTCGAGCCGCTGGAGCGGTTTTTGGAACGGATGGAGTGGCGGCCGGGTGGGCATCGGGCGCGAATCCTTCCCGCTGAGCTTGGCGAGCACGCCGGTGCCCTCGGCGCTGCCTCCAACGCTCTTCAAACCGCCATGGGGGGAGGGGAACGCGGAGGGGGTTTTTAAACCGCTAAGGGGAAGAAGGAACGCGATGGTGGGGAGTGGGAGTGCTGACTTTTTCTTCGGATCCATTCCTCAGATCCTTCCGGAACATGGCGTTCCTTAGGTCCCCTTAGCGGTTGAACGTTCCCCGTCCCGGCCGGCCGGGTTTTAAACCGCTAAGGGGAAGAAGGGACGCGATGGTGGGGAGTGGGAGTGCTGACTTTTTCTTCTGATCCGTTCCTTAGATCCTTCCGGAACATGGCGTTCCTTAGG
>DMJJ01000037.1 GCA_003452185.1 Verrucomicrobiales bacterium
GCGTTGTCGCCGATCTTGCGGGCCGTCTGCCGGAAGACGCGGTAGATCTGCGGGACCCCGTCCGCCCCCCCCACCAGGATCTCGTCGCGGAAGGGATGCCGCGCCACGCTCTGGAGGCCGCCCCGGAGCGCCCCCGGCGTAATGGAGGTCACGTTGTCGATGAACCGCTGGGTGGCGACCTCGGTGAGCTTGGCCGACATGTCCCGCCCGACGGAGATGACATGGGTGCCGTTGGTGGTGAAGAGGGTGTCGAGCACCCAGTCGTTGTGGGACCCTTGCTGCAGGACCTGCTTGCCGGTGGCGGCCTCGATGGCGCGGACCGTGCGGTCGGGGCAGCCGAAGGAGACCAGCCGCCCGTCGGGGGACCAGTTCACTCCGTAGAGGGTGTCGTAGCCGACGGAGGCGGAGACGAGCAGCTTCCGCTTCTCGACATCCCAGACCTGGACTTCCCCAAGCCGTGCGGGTTGGCCACCGGAGACTGCGAGCTGCCTGCCATCGGGGGAAAACCGCACGGTCTGCACGCGGTCGCTGAGCCCGACCAGCCGCCCGGCGAGCCCGGAGCCGTCGGCCTTGTGGAGGAGGACCTCGTGGAACCCCGCCACGGCGATGAGCGTTCCGTCGGGGGAGTAGTCGATGGAGGTCACCACCGGAGGCTGGGTATAGACCGGCGGATGCTCCGCGTCGTAGCGCTGGCGCGCGTTGGGAGGGGTGTCGTTCTTCGCCCCCTCGGCGATCCAGCGCCGCACCTTCTCAATCTCGGGCTCCAGCAGGGGAGGTTTCCCCTTGGGCATCTCGGCCTCCCCCTTCTCGGGAACAATCTGCTTGAGGAGATGGCTGGTCTCGGGGTGTGAGGCGACAATCGGCTTCTCCTTGCTGTCGCCCGGCTCCAGCAGCCGGTCGAAGTCGGTCATCACATACCCGCCCTTGGCCTTGGCGGGTTGGTGGCAGCCCTGGCAGTTGGCTTGAAAGATCGGGCGGATCTCCCGGTAAAAGCTGATCGGCGCGTTCGTGGCGGCCGCCGACATCGGGGCCTCGGCGGCGACCAGGGATCCAAGGGTGGCCGTCCCGAGAAGGGCGGCCCCGACCAGAGTGGCAGGTCTCATGGTGCGTAGGTGCAAAAGGTAAGGGGCTAGTAGGTCCGATTGTGTAGGGGAGACCGCAAGAAATGCCAAGCCCGCAAACGAGTTAATTTGAGCCGGCGCCCCGGAGGGGTGTGGCGGCGGGGCGGGGCGGGGGAAGGTTTGGATCGACCGGACTCTCGCCGCGCGGCGCCCTGGCCCGGGTCGGTGGCTCCGTGCTGGAATCCCCTCCTGGGCCTCGAGCCCCGGGGTTATGCTTTTGGTGAGCGCGGATAATACATCCACAGTTCCCCTAAAAAAACCCTTGTGAAATAATTCACACTTCGGCAACTTCTGCGCCGCTCATAGCGGCGGCTCCTTCACTCGAGGGCATTTCTTTCCACGAGAGGGTCGTCCACCAATCACAACACATGCGGCTGATTAAACAGGTTCTGGCTTTGGCGCTGCTGGCAGGCTGGTCGTTTTTAGGCATGGCGGCGGAAGCAGGTGGTGCACACGACGCGGCGGCGGCGGTTCACGCGGCGGCTGGCGAGGCGGCCCACGAGGCAGGTCACGCGCATGGGCTTCCCCAGGCGGCGCCGGTGGTCCTGGACCTTGGCTTCTTCAAGGTGACCAACTCGATGATTGTCACCTGGGTCGTGGCGATTCTTCTGATCGTGCTGGTACAGGGGGCGACTCGGAACATGAGGGAAGTGCCGGACGGGGCCCAAAACTTCTGGGAGTGGCTGGTGGAGAGCCTTCATGGGTTCCTGTCGGGGATCATTGGCGCGGATCTGGTGAGCAAGACCTTCTGGTTCTTCGCGACGATTTTCATCTTCATTCTCTTCACGAACTGGTTCGGGCTGATCCCCGGGGTTGGAACGATCGGCTGGGGGCAGCATGCCACCGGCACGGGGGCGCTCGCGACGTTCGAGCATATCGAGCGTCCGCTGCTCCGGGGTGGCAACGCCGACCTGAACATGACGTCTGCGATGGCGATCACGTTCTTCGTCTGCTGGATTTTCTGGGCGATCAAGGCGAACGGGGTGGGTGGGTTCCTGAGCCATATTTTTGCCTACCGTGGGGATGCCAAAGGGGGGATGAGGGCCTTCCTGATCCTGATCTTCCTGGCGGTGGGGCTCCTCGAGGTCATCTCGATTCTCTTCCGTCCGGTGTCGCTCTCGTTCCGTCTTTACGGGAACATTTTCGCGGGTGAAAACCTGCTTGAGGCGATGGCCACCATGGGTGGGACCTGGTTTGGCTGGCTCGTTCCCCTTCCGTTTTACTTCATGGAGATGATCGTCGGCCTGGTGCAGGCCCTCGTCTTCATGTTGTTGACTGCGATTTTCACCTCGCTGATCTGCTCCCACGGGGACGGGCATCACGAGGAGCATGACCACGACCACGAGCACGGTCCCGGGTGTGATCATGACCACGATCACGATCACGGCCACGGTGGGGCCAAGGGGCACGCAGCGCACTGAGGGACGCACCGGCTCAAAACAATTTCGTCCGTCTGACCATGTTCGATCGTGGGGGCGGGCGAGGAAACAACGAAAGGAAAGAACATGGAACTGCTCGCCGAAATCACGGGCAACATTCACGTCGGTCTTGGGGCTGTTGGCTCCGCGATCGGTGTGGGTCTCATTGGTATGAAGGCCTCCGAGGCCGTCGGTCGCAACCCTGGCGCTGCCGGTGCGATTCTGACCCAGGCCATCATCAGCTCCGCGCTTGCGGAAGGAATCATCTTCTTCGCCATCTTCTTGGCGAAGTAATGTTGGTCCCGGCCTCCGGGGCGCATGCCCTGGAGGCACTCAATTTTAGACAGACACAGTAGACCTTATGCTTAACTCGCTCATTCTTGCCGCGCTGGCCGCGGAGCAGAGCATTCCCGAGCAGATCGCGGAGAAGTTCGGGTGGAACCCGACGCTCTTCATCTCGCAGGTGATCAGCTTCTGCGTTGTGGCGTTCATCCTCGTCAAGTTTGCCTACGGGCCGATCCTGAAGGTGCTCGATGACCGGCGCCGCAAGATCGCGGAGGCGATGGCCAATGCCGAGAAGATGAAGCAGGAACTGGCCAGTGCCCAGGCGAAGGCCTCGGAGCTGCTGGCGAAGGCCGATGCCCAGGCCAACAAGCATATTGAGGAGGCCCGTCAGGCCGCCGCCAAGGTGCTTGAGGCCGAGACCCAGAAGGCAATTGCCACGGCGAACGACATCGTCACCAAGGCCCGCCAGGCGAGCGAGGCGGAGCTGACCCGCATGAAGGCGGAGCTTCGTCGCGAGGTCGGCCGGCTCGTGGTCGCCACCACGGCGAAGGTCGCTGGCAAGGTGCTCACGGCCGAGGACCAGCAGCGGCTCGCCGATGAGGCGACCCGTCATCTGGCCGCCTAAGCGGACGATCCAGGACGCCACCTGCATCCACTCGAATGAAGATCACGAAACAGGCCCGCCGCGACGGAAAGTCGCTCTTCAACAGCTGCAAGGTAAACGGGCTGCTGGACGAGGCGAAGGTGCGGCAGGCGGTGACGTCGGTCATCGCCCAGAAGCCGCGCGGCTACATGGGGGTTCTCTCCCATTTCCAGCGGCTGGTGAAGCTCGACATCGACCGCCGGTCGGCGACGGTCGAGAGCGCCGTTGCCCTGACCCCGGCCTCCCAGGCCTCCCTTCAGCAGAGCCTCAGCGCCCGGTACGGCGCTGGAATCCAGCTCCAATATTCCCAGAACCCCGCCCTGATCGGCGGCCTGCGAATCCAGGTGGGCAGCGACGTGTATGACGGGAGCATCCAGGCCCGTCTCGCCGCCCTGAACGACAGTTTTTAACCGAACCGAAGTGATTTCCCACTAAGACAGAGACAGCGCTATGAGTTCACTCCTACAGGATATCGAAGCCCAAATCTCCGGCGTCAAGACGTCGGTCTCGAAACAGAATGTCGGCGTCGTCCGTGAATGCTCCGACGGCGTGGCCAAGATCGAAGGCCTCTCCGACTGCATGGCCAACGAAATGTTGGACTTCGGCAACGGGACCATCGGCCTGGCCTTGAACCTCGAGGAGACCGAGGTCGGCGCGATCGTCCTGGGTGACTATCTCGGGATCCGCGAAGGGACCGAGGTTCGCACCACCGGCAAGCTGCTCTCCGTCCCGGTGGGCAAGGGCCTGCTGGGTCGTGTGGTCGATGTCCTCGGCCGGCCGCTCGACGGCAAGGGGCCGATCCAGGAGACCGCCTTCTACCCCGTGGAGAAGATCGCCCCTGGGATCGTGAAGCGGCAGTCCGTGAGCCAGCCGCTCCAGACCGGCATCATGTCGGTCGACGCGATGATCCCGATCGGCCGCGGGCAGCGCGAGCTGATCATCGGTGACCGTTCGACCGGCAAGACCACCATCGGGGTCGACACCATGATCAACCAGGCGCGCATCAACAAGCAGGGGCGCGCCTCGGGGGACAAGGGGTTCCGCCCGGTGTACAACATCTACGTGGCCGTCGGCCAGAAGCAGTCGAACATCGCCCGCGTGATCGCCGAGCTCGAGAAGGCCGGCGCCATGGAGGACACGATCGTCGTTGCCGCCGGGGCCTCCGATTCCGCCGCCAACCAGTATCTGGCGCCGTTCTCCGGTGCTGCGATGGGCGAGTGGTTCATGGATAACGGCATGGACGCGTTGATCATTTTTGATGATCTCTCCAAGCAGGCTGTTGCCTACCGCCAGGTCTCCTTGGTTCTGAAGCGTCCCTCGGGCCGCGAGGCTTATCCTGGTGACGTGTTCTACCTCCACAGTCGTCTCCTGGAACGGAGCGCCCGTGTGAACGAGAAGAACGGCAACGGTTCGCTCACGGCCCTTCCGATCATCGAGACCCAGGCGGGCGACGTCTCGGCCTACATCCCGACCAACGTCATCTCGATCACCGACGGGCAGATCTACCTTGAAACCGACCTGTTCTACCAGGGTATCCGTCCCGCGATCTCGGTCGGTCTCTCGGTCTCGCGCGTCGGCAGCGCCGCGCAGATCAAGGCGATGAAGCAGGTGGCCGGCAAGATCAAGCTCGAGCTGGCGCAGTATCGCGAGCTGGCGGCCTTCGCCCAGTTCGGCTCCGACCTCGATGCCAAGACCCAGGCGACGCTCGAGCGCGGCAAGCGGATCGTCGAGCTCTTCAAGCAGAACCAGTACAACCCGGTTCCTGTTGAGATCCAGTCGGCCATCCTCTTCTCGATGCAGAACAACCTGCTCGACGACGTGGCGGTCGACAAGGTGAAGGATTTCCAGACCAAGCTCACCTCCTACCTCCAGGATCGCAAGGAGCCGCTGTTGGCCAAGATCCGGGCGGAGAAGGCGTTCAGCGACGCCCTGGGCGCCGAGCTCAAGGCCGCCGTGGTTGAGTTCAAGCAGACCTACAGGTAATCGCTCCCATGCCGAGCACACGCGACATTCGCCGCCGGATCAAGTCGGTCAAGAACACGGCGCAGATCACGAAGGCCATGCAGATGGTGGCCTCGTCGAAGATGCGTCGTGCCCAGATGGCCGCGCTGGCCGGGCGGCCCTACGCCTCCCTGATGAACGACATCCTGGCGGCTGTCAGCGAGGGGTCGGGTGACTTCTCGGACCCGCTGATGGAGAAGCGCCCGGTTCGCCGCCGCGCCGTCATCCTCATCAGCACGGACAAGGGGTTGTGCGGCGCGCTGAACGGGAACCTCCTCCGGGAGGCGGCGCGCTTCGACAAGGACACCACGGTCTACGTCTGCGCGGGCCGCAAGGGCTCGCAGTACATCGCCCGCGTGAAGCGGCAGCTGGCCGCGGAGTTCACCTACAAGGATGCCCCGCAGTTCGTCGAGGCCCGGGCCATCTCCAAGTTTGCCCAGGACCTTTTCCTCAAGGGGGAGGTCGACCGGGTGGATGTCGTTTACACGAACTTCATCAACACCCTGAGCCAGAAGCCCGAGACCCGGAAGCTGCTTCCGATCGGCGAGCTCACGGCCGTCGAGGCCGGGGTCGTTGGGGATCCGGCTCCCGGGGCGCTCAAGAAGAGCGACCGTGAGTATCTCTTCGAACCCGGTGCCGCCGCGGTGCTTGGGAACCTGCTCCCCCACTACCTCAACTTCCAGGTGTTCCAGTATCTGCTGGAAGCCAAGGCCTCCGAGCACAGCGCCCGGATGGTCGCCATGAAGAACGCGACCGACAACGCCAAGCAACTCATCAAGGACCTGACGCTCGAGTACAACAAGCTGCGCCAGGCGAACATCACGAAGGAACTTTTGGAAATTACCAGCGCCGCCATGGCGATGGGCTAAGACACCCCTCTCACTCACATGAACAAAGGCAAAATCGTTCAAATCATCGGTCCCGTTGTGGACGTGGAGTTCGCTGGAAAGCTTCCGGCGATCTACAACGCCCTGACCATCGAGTTCACCCCGCCGGGCGGGGCCAAGACCAAGCTGACCCTCGAGGTGCAGCAGCACCTGGGGGACAACTGGGTGCGCGCCGTCGCCATGAGCACCACCGAGGGGCTCAAGCGCGGGCAGGAGGTCACGGACATCGGATCCCCGATCTCCATGCCCGTGGGCGAGGGGGTCATGGGCCGCGTGTTCAACGTCACGGGCGACCCCGTCGATGAGCAGGGCCCCGTGGTGGCCGACAAGCACAACCCGATTCACCGGAACGCCCCGGCCCTGGTGGACCAGTCGACCAGCCCTCAGATCCTGACGACCGGCATCAAGGTCATCGATCTCATCTGCCCCTTCCTCAAGGGTGGCAAGGTTGGCGCCTTCGGTGGCGCCGGCGTCGGCAAGACCGTCGTCATCATGGAGCTGATCAACAACATCGCGAAGCTGCACGGCGGCATCTCGATGTTCGCCGGCGTCGGCGAGCGGACCCGTGAGGGGAACGACCTCTACAACGAGATGATCGAGGCGAAGGTCATCAAGGTGGAGGAGGACGAGAAGGGGCATCCGAAGAAGAACGCGGACGGGCTCCCGATCATCAAGAAGGGGTCCCGCATCGGGCTGGTGTACGGCCAGATGAACGAGCCGCCGGGTGCGCGTCTTCGCGTCGCCCTCTCGGCACTCGCCGTGACCGAGTATTTCCGCGACGAGAAGAACCAGGACGTGCTCCTGTTCGTCGACAACGTGTTCCGGTTCTCCCAGGCCGGCTCCGAGGTCTCCGCGCTTCTGGGCCGCACGCCGAGCGCCGTCGGTTACCAGCCGACCCTCGCCGCCGAGATGGGTAACCTGCAGGAACGGATCACCTCGACGAAGAAGGGCTCGATCACCTCGTTCCAGGCGGTGTACGTCCCTGCGGACGACCTGACGGACCCGGCTCCCGCGACGACCTTTGCACACCTGGATGCAACGATCGTTCTCGAGCGGTCGATCGCCGAGTTGGGCATCTTCCCGGCCGTCGATCCCCTGGCCTCGAACTCCCGCGCCCTCACGCCCGACATCGTCGGCGAGGAGCACTACAACGTCGCCCGCGGCGTGCAGAAAGTTTTGCAACGCTACAAAGATTTGCAGGACATCATCGCAATTCTCGGTATGGACGAGTTGTCGGCCGAGGACAAGCTCACGGTGTCCCGCGCCCGCAAGATCCAGCG
>DMJJ01000025.1 GCA_003452185.1 Verrucomicrobiales bacterium
TCCCACGCGCTGTCAACCGCTGTCCAAGCCGCCCGGGCCTCCGGGGCGCTCATGAAGGCGAACCTTTTCTCCTCCAAGCGCGCCGACCTCTCCACCCAGCAGGACATCAAGCTGGAGCTGGATGTCCGATGCCAGAAGCGGATCGAGTCGATCCTTCAAAAGGCGTTTCCAAGTGTCGCAATCCTGGGCGAGGAGGGGGAATCAGGCGACCCCACGGCCGCCTACCGCTGGGTGGTCGACCCGATCGATGGTACCGTTAACTTCGCCTATACCCTCCCCCACTGCTGCGTCTCGATCGCCCTGGAACGCCGCCTCCCCACCCCGGCGACGGCAAACCGTCCCCGGGCCGCCCGGACCCACGAAACGGTGATCGGGGTGGTGTATGACCCGTTTTGTGACGAACTCTGGACGGCGGTCCGCGGCGGTCCCGCCCGGCTCAACGGCCGTCGCATCCAGGCAAGCCCCCGGACGAAGCTCCAGGAGTCGATGGTTTCCGTCGGGTTTGGCAAAGGGGGAGAGGTCATGGAACGGATGATCCCGACCTTCAACACCCTGGTCCGAAAAGCCCGCCGGGTCCGCATCATGGGAGCCGCCGCCCTGGGCATGGTCTACGTGGCGACCGGCCGCCTGGACGCGTTCATGGAATATGGGCTCCGGTGGTGGGACATCGCCGCCGGCGGGCTGATCCTGGAGTGCGCCGGGGGGGATTTCTTCAGCGAGCCGGTCCGGGGCCTGCATGCCCATCGCGTGCTCGCCAGCAACGGGCCGCTCCGGAAACGACTCGCCCCCCTCTACCGTCCGTGATATAGGTAAAGCTCGCCCGACCGGGTCCGGTGTTCCGCAAGGGATCCGGCATTGGGGGAGTCAGGGGAGCGGATGCTCCCCTCCATCCTCATCGAGGGCAGTTGTTGTTATGTGTCGTGCCGCAAATACGTTGCCGTCCCGTGCGGGACGGATGGTCCGCTGGCTCCTGGCCCTCCTGTTGACGGCGGGAACAGGAGGTCTTACGGCCCGGGGGGGAACCCTGGTTCAATTCCGCACCCTCGTTGGGGATGTCGAGGTCGAACTGATGGACTCCGACAAGCCGGTCACGGTCCAGAACTTCCTCCACTACGTCCGAGCCGGCAGCTACGCGACGAACAACCTCTTTTTCCACCGACTCCTGCCCGGGTTCGTCCTGCAGGGAGGGGGTTTTGGAACCCGGGAGACCCGCAGCGCCACCAAGGCGTTCGTCTCCGCACGCCCGATCCCGACCTTCCCCACGATCACAAACGAGTTTGCGGTCGGCCCCAAAGTGAGCAACACCTACGGGACGATCGCCATGGCGAAGCTGGGGGGGAACCCCAACTCGGCGAGCGCGCAATGGTTCTTCAACCTCGCCAACAACGGGGCGAACCTGGACGCCCAAAACGGGGGATTCACGGTCTTCGGGCGGGTGGTACGGGGGACAAATGTGCTCGAGTTCTTCAACGGACTTGGGAAACAACTCCCCCCGCCCGCCTGGTCGTTCTTCGGAGTCGTCGATCTCCGGGCCTGGTATGCATCAAGCACCGACCCGGCGAGCGTCCAGTTCGGGAACCTCTTCAGCGACCTCCCGGTCAACTACCTTGGAAACTCCTATCCCACCTACGCCGACCTGTTCTATGTCGACATCTCCCTGCTCAACGTCCGGGTGACGCGCCTGGCCAACGGGGCCCGGGAGATCCGATGGGGGACCGTGGCCGGACGTCCCAACGTGGTGGAGTACACCCAGTCCTTCCCCCCGTCGTGGCAGACCCTGGCGCGACCCACCGGAGATGGGACGGAGCAGAGCGTGACCGATACGTCTGCCGGGGCAACAAGCCGGTTCTACAGGGTCAGGGTTGAGTACTGAACCGGTGGGGAACGGAAGGAAGCCTCAGGGGAGCAGGAGAGCCCGCCCGGCGCTGGCATCGGCCTTCACATGAGGGTGGGCGACGCGACGGTTGCGACGCGGAAGAGGCCGGGCATTCCCCGGCCGGGAGGCGGACCGACTCACCAGTCGCCGTCGACCAGCACAGAGGTGGCCCTGCGGGCGAGGACCTCCGCGATCAACGGGATCGACCGGATCTCCGCGCTGTTCACATCGCTTCCAACGCGCACGGTGGTGTAGCCCACCACCTCCCGGTCCACGAGCACCTTGCCGGTGCCCCGCTCGGTCGCGACGATCCGGGCGGTGAGGGAGACGCGGTAGTCCCGGGGGCTGATGACATCCTGGGGATTGAGGGAAAGGTAGCTTCGATCGAGCTTCACCAGGGTCCCTGTCACGAGGATGTCCCCCTCATCGCGTGTCTCCAGCCGGAAAGTCCCATCCTGCTGGAGCGCCTTGCGAAGCGCGTTTCCCACCTCGGCCGTCAACCGCGGCTCGATCGTGGTGTTGCGGAAAGGGTTCACCTGGACGCTCCGCTCCCCGGAGACGCGGTGGTTGGTGGGGCCCAGGGCGTAGCCTGCACACCCGGTGAGACCGGCGGCGCCCAGGAGAGCCGCCAGGAGAATCCCCAGGGACCAACCCCTGCTGCTCTTCGTCTCGGTTCGGTTCGCGCGCACGGCGGGGCGGGAGGCGGCCCTATTTCTGGAGCCGCTTCTTGATCCCCTCGATCCGGTGCCGGGCCTCCTCGGCCAGCTTCGAGTCAGGATCCTTGATGAGCACATCGTTGAAATAGATCTGGGCCCCCTCCCACATATGCCGCTTCTCGTAAAAGCGGGCGATCTGGAAGCTGCCCCGGGCCTGCTCCGTCTTCAGGGCTGAAACGGCCTTGCGGGCCTCCGGAGCCTTGGGGTTCTCAGGGTAGAGGGTGTTGAAGTCGGTGAACGTCGCGATCGCGTGAGAGGAGATGCTCTGGTCATACTCCGAGGTCTTGGCCTGCTTGAGGTAAGCCTGCCCGGCCTTGAAGAGCGCCTCGGCCGCGATCGGCTGATCGTTGTAACGGTCCGCCACCTTCTCATACGCTTTGGCAGCCTCGGTGTAGTCCTTGATCATCCGTCGCTCGTGCGCCGCGCCGATGTTCATCTGGGCATTCGGTCCCACGGTGCTGTAGGGACCGCTCTTCACGATCTGCTCGTAGTATTTGATGGTTTTATCCATCGAGGGGAACATGGGGACGGTCCCAAACAGCCGAAACCATTTGCCGGCAAGAAACCGGTTCGCGATCTCGAACTGGTGCTTCAAGGCGTCGTCGTAGTTGTCGATCTTGGGATACTTCTCCACCAGCTTCTGATAGGCCTTGAAGGCGGCCTCATCGTTGCCAAGCGCCTCCTCGGAGCGGGCCAGAATGTACTGGGCCTGGGGGGCATAGTCGGAGAATGGCCACTGGGAGACGGTGCGGCGGGCGGCTTTGCGGGCCTGCCCGTACTCCTTGGCATCGAAAGCCTTCTGCGCCACCTCGAGCTGATCCTTGGCACGGGTGCGGAGCCATTTCCCCTCGCCCCCCGCCTTCTCGTAACGCCACCCCTCACCCGGGGTGTAGATCAAGGGGGCGGGCGAACGCAAAGGGAACGCCACCCAGAGAAATAGAATCGCAAGCCATGCGAGACGCCGCTGCTTCATGCGGCCGGACGGTATAGAGCCCCCCCCGGTCAGTCAAGGGACCATCGAAGGGATGTTCCCCCGGGAGGCGGAGGAGGGACGGCGTCGCCCGGCCCCCCTCCCGACTACACCCCCGGAACGGGCGCGGCAGAGAGCCGCTCCGCCACCCCCTCAAGCCAGGCCCGGCTCGGGAGGGCGTAGGGCCGGAAGGTCTCCAAATACCCCTGCTGCTCGTTGTAATAGAGGGCTCGATGCAACCCCAGGGTGCTCGCCTTGGGGGAATCGATGAGGCTCGAGGAATCGTTGGCGCTCATCTGGAAAAGCACCCGCATCTCAAATTCGCTGACCGCCTTTCGGCTGAGAAAGCGATTCACATTGTTGAAGCTGTCGCAGGCGACGATCAGGTGGATGCCGGCGCTCGGTCCCTCGGTAATCAGCCGGTTGAAGAGGGCGGCAGGATTCGGGCCCGAGGCGTCGTCGGTCGAGAAGCTGAACTCGTCCTCGTTCCGAAGCTTCTTGTAACGCTGGATGCCATTCACCAAGACGTAGGTGGTCACCCCACCCGCCGGCGACTCCCCGCCACCCGCGGAGGCGTTTTCTAGCGACTGGGCCACGGCCGAGAGGGCGCCCCCAAGGTCCCCGCCCCGTGACAGCACCACCTCGTGGGGAAGGAGCCTCACGATGGCGTCGAGGTACTCCCGCTCAGGGCTCTCGGGCGGCGTCCCGTCAAGGAGTAGGAATCGCGCCGTACCCCGGGGGTGCTGGGCCGCGAGCGCGATCATTGCCACGGCGAAGAACGCGAGGGTCGCCTCCTCCCGCTGCCCCACCAGGAGGAGGTTGTTTCCGCTCTGCCGCTGCAGCACGGCCTCCGTCGGCCCCTTGATCGAGTTGGGGGAGCCAAGCCAGATCCGGGCTCCGCGCGGGGGACGCACGGGAGGGGAGGAGAGGATCGATGCCAGCAGGGCGTTCTCAACGACGTCGGCCGGGACGTCCCCTTCGAACACGAACGGACCGGGGTAACTCCGCCCCCGCCGTTGGGCTTCCGCCTGAATCCTGGCCAGGTACGTATCCCGGATTTCATCGGACAGCCAGACGGCCTGGAAGGGGCTGTTCCCCTCGGTGGTCCCGGCCGTGTCGTTGTAGATCCCCTCCCCCGGACGGGAGAGAAGCGACGGCGCGGAATTGTTGTCATCCATGATCAGGTAGGCGTCGGCCTCGTTGCACATGAGGGCGATCCGGATGACCATCTGCCCGAGGGTGGCACGGGCCACGGTGTAGGCCCCTCCCAAGGTTTGCGACCCAAGGATGACATGGATCCCGAAGGCCCGGCCCTGGCGGATGATCCGATCGAGAAGGAGCGAGGCGCTTTGGGCCACGCGGTCATCCTCGACAAAGAGCTCCTGGAACTCGTCGATCAGGAGGAGCGAGCGCGGCATCGGGTCCGTGCCCCCGGCGCGGAGGTATCCCGGGATGTCCTGCACGCCGAGCTTCCGGAAAAGATCGCCCCGTCGCTTGAGCTCGTCGTCCACCCGCTGGAGCACGCTGAGGCCGAACTCCCGGTCGCTCTCGATCGCAACCACGCGGGCATGCGGGAGCCGCTGCGTTGCGTAGCACTTGAACTCGACCCCCTTCTTGAAGTCGATCAGGTAAAACTCCACCTGCTCCGGGCTGCACCAAAGGGCCAGGTTCGTGATAATGACGTGGAACAGGGTCGACTTGCCGGACCCGGTTTTTCCCGCCACGAGGGCGTGCTGCCGGGTCCCCTTCCCCATCGCCAGGTACTGAAGCTTGGTGGCCCCGGTGCGGCCGATGGCGACCCGCACCTCCCCCGAGGTCTCCCCCTCCCAGATCGAGGCGTCGGGAGGGGCGATCTGCGAGAACGGCACCTCCACCCGGTTGGAGTCCTTGCTTGCCCGCCCGACACGGTGGACGAAGTCGATCGCCAGGTCGGCCGGCGGCGGAGGACCTTCCGAGGCTCGC
>DMJJ01000024.1:0-8486 GCA_003452185.1 Verrucomicrobiales bacterium
ACGGGCGGCGGTACATCAGCGCCCCCGAGGGCTGGAGGCGTCGCAAGCCGGTAGACCCGGGTGGTGCTGGGCGGCAGGCGGTCGATGGCCACCGTCGGCCGGTCGTTGGTGACCCCGACGGGGGCGCCGGCCGCGAGCCATGTCTGGGCTGCGGCGTGTTCCTTGAACTGGAGGGAGTAGGCCCGGTTGCTGTTGGCGAGGAAGCCGACTTCCATCCCGTTGGTCGTGGAGGCGATGGAGCTGATGCGCAGGAAGCTGGTCTTGTCGTGGGGATCGGTTCCTGCGAGGAACTCCTGGAGGTTGGTCTGCCCGTCGCCGTCGTCATCGCGGCTGGCATCGCTCGGGTCGGCCGGGTTCAGGCCGTGATCCAGCTCCCAGGCATCCCCCATGCGGTCGCCATCCTTGTCCTCCATGACCACGAGGGGGACCTTGAGGCTGAGGGTCGGATTGCTCCCGGTGGCCAGGTTGCCGATGGAGACCGAGTAGTTGGTGGCGTTCGTCAGGGCCACGTTGGTGATCCGGAGCACCCGGTTGCCCGCGGTCGGGTTCCCCGGGACTGCGGCGGTGGTGTTCCCCCGGCGCCAGGTGTAGGAGAGGGGCTGAAGCCCGGTCGCCTCAACCTGGAACTCGACGGTGTCCCCCACGAGGGCGATCTGGGGGGTGGGCTGTGTCAGGATGACGGGCTTGACCAGGACGTTCACCGTTGCCGGGTCGCTGACCGCGGTCCCGATCGAGTCGGTCACCCGCACGACATAGTCGCCGGAGTCCTTGAGCTGGGCGTTCGAGATCGTGAAGCTCGGCTGTGTGGCCCCCGCGATCGTCTTCCCTTCAAAGGTCCACTGGTAGCTCAACGGGCCGGTCCCGATGGCTTTGACGCTCATGGTGTAGTTGGCGCCGGGCTTGATGTTCGATCCTTCCGGCCCCTGGGTGATGACCGCGGGTTGTAGGACGACCAGGGTGGCGGCGGAGCTCGAGGCGACGCCCGAGGCATTGATCACCAGGGCGCTGAACGAACCGGCATCCGTCATTCGGACCGGGTTCAGGGTCAGGGTGGCCGAGGTGGCTCCATGGATGTTCACCCCGTTGTGCTGCCATTGGTAGCTCACGGGGCTGGTGCTCTGGGCCGTGACCGTAAAGGTGCGCGTCACTCCGGCAACCACGGTTCCACCGACCGGCTGTGTGGTAACCACCGGGAGCGCTCCCACGGTGGGAAGCTTGCCGGGCGAGGGAAGCGCGGCAACCCAGTTGGCCGGGTCGTTTCCGAAGAGGAGCGCGTCCTTCTTCTTGATCGCCGCACCGGCTCCGTCGGCTCCGACGGGCCATGGCGCCTGGTCCTCATAGTCGACCTGGTCGATGACCACGTAGCCGATGTCGGGAGGTGTCACGGTGGCATCCGTCGGACCGGGACGCGAGAGGCGCACCGAGCCGGCCTTGTTATTGAGCTGACCCGACCATGGACCGAGGACCTGGACGGCCGGGAGGATGTCGAATTTCTGGCGGAACGCGGCGAGGCGCCCCGGCTCCGCCACGGGATCCCAGCCCACCAGCACGACGCTCGCATCGGGGACGAGGGTGAAGGTGGAGGGGAAGTTGAAGTCGACGACGCCGCGCAGGTGCCATTCCGCCCCCAGCGTGCTGTCGTAGAAGGTCTGGCTGGCGGCGCTGATGTTCTTCAGGACCACATAGGAGTCGTAGTCGTTGTTCCAGTAGTCGTTGTTGAGGAAGAACTCGGGCGGGTGATACATGATGTCGGTGATCACCACGGGCCCGATCGCAGGGCCGGAGTTGGCGGCGCCGAGGGTGGCGGTCCGCTGCGGCACCAGGAGCTCCTTGCCGGTGCTGATCAGGTAGCGCCCAAAGCTGACTCCAAGGTCGGAGGGGCCAAACGCGAACCCGTGCGAGTAGGAGAGCAGGTTCCCCGCGACATCCGCGGAGAAGATCCAGGCCTCATCCCCCATGCTGCTCAGGCCGAAGGAGCTCGGGTCGGTCGACGGCCCGGCGTTGAAGAGCGTGGAGGGAATCACGAGGAACCCGCCTGCGGCGATCGGAGGGGTTCCCGCCGGGATGCGGTATTTCTTCGGAACGGTGCGGTCGTCAGTGAGGTACCATCCCGAGACATCGGCCGGGACACGGCTGCGGTTCAGGAGCTCGATGGCGTCGACGGCCTTGCCGGTGGTGTTGGCGAGGATTTCGTTGATCACCACGACCGGGAGACCGGCAGGGGCGGGGTTCTCAACACCGGGCGATCCGCCGGGCTGGCTGCTCGGCCCCCAGGCCTCGCTGCTGCCGTCTCCGGCGGTGTTGTTCTGACGGACGAGCGTGTAGCCGAACCCGTCGGTGGTCGGATACCAGGAGTCGTTGTAGGTGAGGTGAATCAGGATCCGGCCCGCGGCGTCCTCGAGCTGGAGGGTGTCGCCGGCGTCGTTCAGCGCGCCGGAATAGGCTCCGGCAATGTTGGGCTTCGCGCCATAGCGGAGGGCAAAGGCATCCGGGTTCGAAACCAGGAGGAGAATGCCGTTCGGGGCAAGGGTGTAAGGGCCGGTCTCGGTGAAGGTGAAGGAGATGCCCTTCGTGAACCGCGCCCCAAGGAAGTCAACGCGGTGGGAGCTGGCATTCTTGATCTCGAGGTACTCGAAGTCGGAGGAGGTCAGGGCGGGGTTGGCGGCGAGCTCCGTCGCGGTTGGCGGGGCGGGGTTGTAGTTGATCTCGGTGACGATCAGGTCGCCGGTGGCCGCCAGGGGGTCGAGGACATAGCGGGCTCGGGTGGTTCCGGACCAGGGAGTGGTGACGGGCGGGTTGTCAGGGCCTCCGTTGAGATTCTTGTGGGCAAGGTCCCGGGAGCGCGCGACGAGCCGCACTTCCGAGGTGACGGGAATCGGGGCGGTGTAGACGAGGGCGTTCGCCGCGATGAGGCCATGCTTCGCCCGGGGATCCGTCCCGTCGAGCGTGTAGTAGATGGTCGATCCAGCCGGGGCGGAGAGAGTGATCAGGGCACCCGAGGCGACCTGGCCGGGAGCCAGTCCCAATGTCGGCTTGGCCAGGAAGTTGGTGTCCATGAAGTTCAGGCGATCCCGCATCCAGTGTTTGAAATAGGAGACCTCGGTCGCCTGGGTGGCAGCGCCGCTTTGGGTACCGTCCGCGAGGCGCTTGTTGTTACCCCACTTCGCCGCATCGCGCGGGGCCGACTCGACGACGTGCGAGTTGATCTGATCCATCAGGGCGAGAATGTTGCTGTCGCTATAGATCCCTTCGCGAAGATCCTGGAAACGGTCGACCCAGGCCTGGAAGAAGTTGATGTCCTTGAACAGGCGTTCCCACCAGGTGAGGGGGTAGGAGGAGCCGACGGTGAAGAAGTAGGTCGAGTCACCATCGCCGCGCCACCGACGGGGCACCGCATCGCGACCATCGGTCGAGCCGAAGGCGCGATCGAAGTCCCACACCGGACCGTAGGTGATGGGGCCGCTGCGGGGCTTGTGGAAGTAGCCGCTGAGGCGCATGCCGTCGACGTTGCACGCGATGACATTGATGATGTGGTGGTCGATCCAGGACTGCAGGTCCATGTAGGCGAGGTAGTCCCGGTTGGTCCAGTCGTTCGCGAAGAGTTCGTTCGCGTACGCGTTGAAGTAGGTGGTCAGGTAATTCATCTGCTCCGGGACGATGTGCCGGGCGTCGGGGGAGAGGAGGTTTACCGGGTTTTGACGCCCGAAGGTGTACTGCGGGTCGGAGCCCAGGGCCCGATCGATGCTGAAGAGATACCCGCCGGTTACCTCCGGTTCCTGAATGTCTCCTGGGGCGAGCTTGTCCACCGCGACCCGGTTGGGGCTCACGTTGATGTGCTCAAGAATGTTGTAGAAGCCGAAATAGTTCGCGTTGTAGGTCAACGTGGCCCCCGGTGCCGCTTTGGTCGGGTCCTTGACGCTCGTGGTGTTCAGGTAGACCTCCGCGAACCGGTATCGGGAGGCGTAGCTACCCACCTCGTTGCTCAGGTCTGAGGCGAGCGGATTATGAAACCGGGAGGGATCGAACCCGAGCGGGGCATGGAACACCCACGGGGCGCCGGCCGGCATCCCGAGGAGTCCGGTGTCGTAGCTGAGGTCGTCCTCATCCCACGGGTCGACAGCCCAGTTGGACTTCGGGTTGCCGGCGGTGCTCGATCCACGGATCTTCATCCCTGCGCGGAACACCTTCGTGGGAGGGTTCGTAAAGGAGGAGCGGCCATTCACAGGCTCGAAGACAAAGAGGAAGGAGGGGTGCGGGGTGTTTTCGTCCAGGGTGTTGTTGCCAAAACTGTGGACGAGGATCATGGCGACGTCCGACGAGATCTGGTCGGCGCCGGCACCCAGCTTCACGAACGCCTCGCTGTGGACCGGACCCGGAAGGAATCCCGGCTCGAAGGCCCGCGCACGAATCGGAAGGCTGTTGGTGATGTGGATCGGCCCGGTATAGAGGAACGAGGTGGCGGTCGGGGCATTGCTGCCGTCGACGGTGTACCGGATCTGGGTCAGGGGGGTGGCATCCGCGGCCGTCAGAATGAGATCAAAGTCGGTGCTGAAGGTGGTGCTCGACTGGCTGAAGGTGATCTCGCCGGCGACGCCCGCCACGCCGACGGCGTTCGCTGCGCCCGGGGTCGGGTTGGCAAAGTAACGCTCATTCTCCGGGCCGGTCAGGTAGCGGATCTCTCGCGATACCAACTCGGGGGCCAGCAACAGGTCGCTGTCCGTGTTCGATTTGTTGACCACCTGAATGGCCAGGATGTTGGTCCCGGGCTTCAGGGCATCGGCTGCGCCGTAGGTGGCGACCTCCTCGGGAACAATCACCACCTCGTTGCTGCGGACGGTTGGGGCGGTCGCCTTGAAGTCGGGCACCGCATTCGTAAACCGACGCCGGCCGATCTCGACTCCATTCAGAAAGGCCACGAATCCGTCGTCATACCGGATCTGGAGCATCGGATTCGGGGGGGCGGTGGTGCCGTCGACCACAAACGGGATACGGGTATAGAGGCCGTAGTGGGGCGGCTTCGTGTTAAACATCAACGACTGGACGTCTGTGGCAATGAACGGGCGGAGCACGGAGACAGGGTTCGTGTCGAACCCGATCCCGCTCACCCCGTTGCTCCAGCTGCTATCGTCGAACACCGGGGAGATCCAGCGCTTCGCCGGGTCGGCGTTCGTGATCGCGGAGACGTTGTTCGTCGGGGAGAGGTAGCGGAGGGGAACCCCATTGGTGAGGAGGGAGGTGGTTGAGACCACCTCCGAGGCCATGCCGTAGGATCGGTCGATGGCCTGGACGCCAAAGGTGTACCCGTGCACCGTGCTGCCGTCGGCGCGGGAGAGAATGATCTGCTCCCCGGTGGCGCTCAGCTTGAAGTTCGTATGGAGCGGCTTGCCGGGCAGGGCGATGTTCCGCCCGGAGGCCCAGACCAGGAGGTGTCGCCCGGAGACGAGGTTGGTGGAGGGGAACTGCCACTGGAGGGGGGAGGCTGCCGTGTCGGTCAGGTAATAGTTGGAGAGATCGATCGTGGCGCCAGTGCCGTTGTAAATCTCGACGTAATCCGAGGCTTGCCCGAAGTCATCCCGGATGGTGTTCACGTTGTTCGCCATGAACTCGGAGATGATCAGCCCGTCATCCACATTGGCCGCGTGGGCTGGGGAGGTTCCAAACGCCACGGCCGCCAGTACAAGCGGGAGGCAAGAGGAGTACAGATTCTTCATAGGCAGGGTGGACACAACTGTGTACGGCAGATGGTTGATTGGGTTAAGGTCCGTAAAGAGTCGCCCAAAATTTGGCGTTTGGCCACCATATTTTTCGAGCCGGGGACTTGTTTTCCGGCAGGTCGTCCCTTACTTGTCTCACTCGGCCGTGAGCCGGTCCAAATGACTGAGAAAGCCCTTGTTGTCGTCCCGACCTACAACGAGCGGGAGAATATCATCCCGCTGACGGAGCGGATTTTGGGACAGCCTGCCCCGGTCGAAATCCTGATCGTGGATGACAATTCTCCCGACGGGACGGGCCAGCTGGCCGATGAGCTGGCGGCCAAAAACAACCGAATCAAGGTGTTGCACCGGCAGGAGAAGGATGGCCTGGGACGGGCCTACATCGCCGGCTTCAAGTGGGCCCTCCAGCGGGGGTATGAATATGTCCTCGAGATGGACGGAGACCTCTCCCACAACCCTTCGGATCTTCCGGCCCTGATTGATGCGGCCCGCTCGGCGGACCTCTCCCTGGGATCTCGCTACAAGAATGGAATCCGGGTTATCAACTGGCCATTGAACCGTTTGCTCCTGAGCATGGGGGCGGCCCGTTACGTGCAGATCATCACGGGGATGCCGGTGGCGGATCCAACCGGGGGGTTCAAGTGCTTCCGTCGGGCCACGCTTGAGGCGATCGACCTGGATGCGATCCGCTCCAACGGGTACAGCTTCCAGATCGAGATGACCCATCAGGCCTGGCGTCGCGGGCTTCGGGTGGTGGAGGTGCCGATTGTGTTTACCGACCGGTTCCAGGGGACCTCGAAGATGTCCTCCAAGATCGTGAAGGAGGCGCTTTGGATGGTCTGGCGGCTTTGGTTTCAGCACGGCCTCCGTCGCTCCCCGTGCCCAAAGTAGCCCACGGGTGGATATCCCCGCCTCCGCTGGCTCCCTTTTGCGTTCCTTGCGTTCCTTTGCGGCACCCCCCCGCCCCCGTCGCTTTCGCGGCCCCCTCAGGTTTGGACTTTTCTGTTGGGGGGGTGGGGTGGTTGAATCCCGCGCCTCATGAAGATCCTGGTCATCGGTTCGGGCGGCCGTGAGCACGCCCTCGTCTGGAAGCTGGCGCAGTCTCCCCACGCATCCCGGATCTGGTGTGCCCCGGCGAATGCGGGGATTGCGGGGGAGCGGCTCGTCTCGAACGGCTCCTCCGTCGAGTCGCTGCCGATCGCCGCGGAGGACCTTCCGAGGCTCGCCGCGTTCGCCCGGGAGCAGCGGGTCGATCTGACCGTCGTGGGCCCGGATAATCCGCTGGCCCTCGGAATCGTCGACCTGTTCCAGGGAGAGGGCCTCCGGATCTGGGGACCGAACCAGAAGGCGGCCCAGTTTGAGTCGTCGAAGGTTTTTTCCCAGGCCTTCATGGAGCGGCACGGGATCCCCACCGCCCGGGCCGGTTCCTTCGAGGATGTCGGGGCGGC
The DNA here is from genome assembly GCA_003452185.1 of Verrucomicrobiales bacterium. GTDB lineage: Bacteria > Verrucomicrobiota > Verrucomicrobiia > Limisphaerales > UBA11320 > UBA11320. The sequence goes on from DMJJ01000024.1 coordinate 7,163, forward strand.
CCGCGCCTTCACCGACTCCCTCGGCGGGCGATGTGCCGTCAAGGCCGATGGGTTGGCGCTGGGCAAGGGGGTGCTCCTCTGTCACTCGGTGCCGGAGGCGCATGAGGCGATTGATGAGATTCTGGTGAAGCAGTCGTTCGGGACCGCGGGGCGCAAGGTGGTCATCCAGGAGCTGCTCGAGGGGGTGGAGGTTTCCCTTCATGCCCTGTGCGACGGGACCACGGCGCGGCTCTTCCCGACCTCGCAGGATCACAAGCGGGCGCTGGACGGGGACCAGGGGTTGAACACAGGGGGGATGGGCACCTACTGCCCGACGCCGTTCATGACCGAGGAGGCGCTTGCGGAGGCGGGGCGGGCGATCCTGGACCCATGGCTTCGGGGGTGCGCGGCTGAGGGGATTGATTTTCGCGGGATCCTCTATCCGGGAGTGATGCTCACCCGGACGGGCCCGAAGGTTTTGGAATTCAACGCCCGGTTTGGGGACCCCGAGACCCAGGTTTACCTCACGCGGCTCGAGAACGACCTGGTGGAGCTCCTGGAGGCCAGTGTCGAGGGACGCCTGGGGTCGGTGGAGCTCAAGTGGCGCCCCGGGGCCTCGGTTTGCGTGGTTCTCGCCTCGGGAGGCTACCCGGGAGCGTACGCCAAGGGGCGTCCGATCACGGGCCTGTCGGAGGCCGAGGGAATCGCCGATGTCAAAGTGTTCCATGCCGGGACGGCCCTCCGGGGGCTGGATGTGGTGACGAACGGAGGCCGGGTGCTGGGGGTGACCGCCTGGGGGGCGAGCCTTGCTGTTGCGCGGGACCGGGCTTACGCCGCGGCCGACCGGATCGCGTTTGAGGGGCGCCAGCTCCGTCGCGACATCGCGGTGAAGGGGCTCCGATGAGACCCCGGTGGGGGGGAATCGTCGAAAACATGCTGTTCAACCGCCAGCCGGTGTCGGAGACTCCCTCTGGCGAGTCCGATGAAGCACGGCTCCTTTCCATGACTGACATGACAACACGTTTGACCCTCCCCCTGCTCCTGAGCGTGGTGATCGGTGCGCCTGCGATTCTGGGGGTGCGGGTTTCCGCCGCCCCCGGACCGGAGTTCCAGGAGGTCTACGAGTTGCTGTTGAAGAACCTTCCCGGGGTGGATGCCCCGGCGCTCGACAAGGCGTCGGTGGAGGGATTGCTTTCGCGGTTCCCCGGGCGGGTCTCCCTCTCAGGGGGGGCTGTCACGAACGAGGCCGCCGAGACCCGGGATCCGGTTCAGACACGACGGATCGAGGATCGATTCGCCTATGTGCGGCTTGAGCGGGTTGACGCCGGCGTCAACCCGCTCAAGC
>DMJJ01000024.1:8747-8977 GCA_003452185.1 Verrucomicrobiales bacterium
AGCCCCTCGTGAAGGGGCTTTCGGTGCTCTCCGGCACCAACGCCCTTCAGGGGGGGATCCTCGACCTTCGGTTTTCGCGCGGGACCGACTATCAGGCTGCCCTGACCAGCGCCTCGCTTTGGGTGGCGGGCAAGCGACCGCTTCTCGACTGGGGGGCGGGGGTCAAGGAGTCCGAGGGGGTCAATCCCCTCGGGAGGATCCCGTGGGTGGTGTTGGTCAACGGTCAGACG
>DMJJ01000023.1 GCA_003452185.1 Verrucomicrobiales bacterium
GTGAACCTGCTCGACAACGCGATCAAACACACCCCGGCCGGGGGCCCGGCGGTCCGGGTGGAGCTCGCGGCAACCAAAACCGAGGCCCTGCTCTCCGTCGTCGACCGGGGCCCGGGGATCCCGCGCGAGGAGCAGTCCCACATCTTCAAGCCATTTCACCGACTCGGTTCCGAGCTCCGCCGCGAGACCCAGGGAATCGGGATCGGGCTGAGCCTGGTGAAACACATCGCGGAGGCGCATCGCGGTGCGGTGGACCTCGAGAGCGAGCCGGGTCGCGGAAGCCGGTTCACGCTCCGGCTTCCCCTGGCCTCGCCCGCCCAACCGGAGGAGGCCGGGGCATGAGCAGGCCGGTGCCACCCCCGGGGCCGCGCATCCTTGTGGTCGAGGATGAGGCGGCCATGCGGATCGCGCTTGAGGACTGCCTCCGCGCCGCCGGGTTTCGCGTCCTCTCGGCCGTCGATGGATCCGGGGGGCTCGCCCGCGCCGTGGCGGAGAAGCCGGATCTCATCCTGCTGGATGTGATGATGCCGAAGCTGGACGGATTCGCCGTTTGTGCGGAGCTCCGCCGACTCTCCTCACAATCCGCGATCCTGATGCTCACCGCCCGTGGGGGCTGGGAGGAGCGGGTTCGGGGCCTCGACCTGGGGGCGGACGACTACCTGGTGAAGCCGTTCCGGACGGAGGAACTCCTGGCCCGGATCCGGGCCCTGGTCCGGCGCCGGGAGCGGGCGGAAACCGGGCCGCGCCTGCTCACCTTGGGGGAGATCACCATCGATCTTGCGCGGCAGACCGCGACGCGCGGGGGGGAGCCGCTCTCCCTCACCCCGAAGGAATTCGGGATCCTTCGGCTCCTGGCGGACGCCCGGGGCGGAGCGGTCCCGCGGGACCGCTTCCTGGACGTGGTCTGGGGTTATGCCGCGTTTCCAACAACGAGGACCGTCGACAATCACGTGGCCAATCTCCGTGCCAAGCTCGAGCCCGATCCCGCCGCGCCGAGGTGGATCAAAACCGTGCATGGGGTGGGCTACCGGCTGGAGCCCTCGGAATCCTGACACCTTCATGACAACCGACGCGGCGGGTACCGGCACGCTCACGACGAAAGGAACACTCCAATGAATCGAATTGCCGACACACCCCCTGTCACCCCAGGAGCACCGCGCGCCTCGGGCACCCTGACCCGCTGCACGCGCTTCACCGCGGTGGCCATCCTCTGGGCCGCACTCGCGGCGCTCCCCGTCACGGCCGCCGATCCCCTGGCGGCACAGCTCCAGCGGGGTCTTGTGGAGGAGGAGGCAAACCGCAACCCCGAGGCCGCGCTCAAGGCGTACGAGGAGGTGGTGCGTCAGATCGATTCCCAGCGGCAGCTCGCGGCAACCGCGATCTTCCGCACCGGGGAGATCTACCGGAAGCTCGGAAGGACAAACGAGGCGGTGGCGCAGTATCGAAGAATCCTGTCGGAGTTTCGGGGGGAGGAGACCCTCGGCAACCTGAGCCGGCAAAACCTCGCCGTGCTCGGGGTGCACGAGACGGCACCCGCCCGCGGCAGGGAGGCGGAGCTGATCGAGCAGGAGATCCGCCTGGCAGAGCAGGAGATCGCCGCGCAGGAAAAAATGGTCAAGGTCGGGCTCGCACCCACCGAGAAAGTGACGGCCGCTCGCCGGGAACTTCTCCAGCTCCAGCGGCAGCTGGTGGTGGCGCAGGGGGGGGCGATCCCGGGAACTTCCCCCGCGAGCGCGAAGGAACAGGCCCTCATCCAGGAGGAGATCAAGCTCGCTGAGCGGGAATTGGCTCAGATCCAAGAGAAGTTCAAGATGGGGGTCGCCACCGAGGACTCGCTCCTCGGCCCCCGCCGGGAAGTCCTCAAGCTCCAGCGGCAACTCCTCGTGGCCCAGGGGCGAGGCTCGGAGGAGGCCCCCCCGGTCGCAGGGGCGAGGGCCGAGAGCCCGGAGGCCGGCGAGATCCAACGACTCAGGAGCCTCATGCAGAACAGCCCGGACCTGCTGAACGCCCCGGTCCCCGCGAACGGGAATGAAACGCCCCTCCAGTCGGCCGCGAGCAAAGGGGAACTTGAGGTGGTACGCTTCCTCCTGCAGAGCGGGGCGGAGCGGGACGCGAAGGGGGCCCGGACCTCGCCGCCGATCCATTTCGCGGCCGCTCGCGGCCACAAGGCGATCGTCGACCTGTTTCTCACTCAGGGGACCCCTCCCGACATCAAGGGCGCCGGGGGCGCGACCCCGCTCCACCTCGCCGCCGGGGCGGGGCACCGTAAAGTGGTCGAGCGACTGCTGGAGGCCGGGGCGGATCCAAATGTGGTGATGTCGAGTGATATCCAGTCGGACACGTTCGGGCTCCGTTTGGCGGCGGGGACCACCCCGCTGAGGGCGGCGATTGTGATGGAGAAACCGGGGATCGCGGAACTCCTTCTGGAGGCCAAGGGGAACGGGGATGCGGGGGCTGCACCGGGAGGCACCCCGCTTGAGACAGCCGTCGACCTCGGGGAGGTGGGGCTCGTCCGCAGGATGCTGGAGGGGGGAGCCGCGAAGCTCCCCGAGGCTAGGACGGAGCTCCTGCTCCGGGCGATTGGAAGAGGGCGACTTCCGATGGTGGAGCAGCTTCTGCAGTCCGGAGCCGATCCAAACGGAGCGCCGGCCTTTCCCGCGCTCGTCCGCGTGCTGGAGTCCGGAAATTCACCCGAGATTCTCCGGGCCCTGCTCTCTGCCGGAGCCCGGGTTGATCCCCTTTCCGCGGCCGGCACCACCCCCCTGCAGATCCTGCTCGCGCGCATGGGTAGCTCGCAACGCTCGGGCCCCGCCCCCGATCCGGAGCCCGCCCAAAAGGCCTGCCTTGAGCTGCTCCTCAAGGCGAAGGCCGACACCTCCCGTCATTTTCCCGACGGGGCTCCAATGATTCAGGCCACCCCGCAGCTCCCTCCCCAGACTGTGAGCCGGCTGCTGGAGGCCGGGACCCCGCCCGACGAGCGTCTGATG
>DMJJ01000575.1 GCA_003452185.1 Verrucomicrobiales bacterium
AGTGAGTGTGGGAGTGAGAGTAGGCCCGAGACCCGATCAGGCGCGGCGGAGCTGGCGGCGGGTGGTGAGGGCAAGCATCCCAAGGCCGGCGAGGATCCCATAGGTGGTCGGCTCAGGAACAACGCCGGTGAACCCTTTGCCCACCCAGGTCATGTCCCCGTTGCCGCTGAGCTCGAAGAAGCCCTGGTAGACGGCGGGAACGTTCCCGGTCCGGCCGAGACCGCCCTGGAGGGACCAGAGGTCGACGCGAACCTTGTCGGTCGACGCGAAGGCAGCCCCGGTGAAGCCCTCGGTGCCGGTAAAGTAGTTGCCATAGGTGCCGCCGAGCGAGACCGCGTTGTAGCCGGTCGTGGCATCCACTGTTTTGACCGAGTTGGGGCTGAGGGCGGTGCCGAACTGGGAAGCCTGGCTCCCGACGCTCGCGATGTTGGCCGCGGAGCCGGACTGGGTGGCCTGGTTGACCGCGTTTTTCATTGTGCTCCCGGCAACGGTGTTGTCGGTGGAGGAGTTCCGGAGCGCGGACATCCAAAGCGCGTTCACCGTGGTGGTGTTGGCGGCGTTGTTGTCACTCGCGGCGACCGAGAAGTAGACGTTGTTCAGGCTGCCGTATCCGGCGCCGGTGGCACCCGTGAGGAGGCTCGCGTCAAACTTGCTCACCGAGGCGCTGTTCAGAACCACGGACGAGTTGCCGTAGGTGGCGAGGAAGGTGGAGACATTCCCGAGATCGAACGTCACATCAGAAATGCTCGCGCTCCCGCCGACCGGCTGCTGGCGGAAGTTGAGGAGCAGATCCGTGTTGTTGTAGGTGAAGTTCTGCGCAAACGCCCCGGTGGCCCCGAAAACCGTCGCGACGGCCGCTGCGACCATCGCCAATTTGTTGGCTGTATTCATTTGTTGTTCGATTTAACCGTTGTGTTGTGGTGGTCTCGCCCCCGCCCAGATCCACGTCGTGTGAGGAGCGGGTCGGAAACGATTACGCAGCCACATTACGGATCCCCTCCCCTCCCGACGTCATGAATGAGGACATGCAAATCCAGAATCCACGTCCCCGCCCCCCTTCGCGTGAGCCGTTGCTAAAAAGGACTTTAGGATTCTTCGCAAGCCCATGGATCAGGGGAGCGAAGGATTGTCAGCGGTTCTTAACACGGTCGTCCTTTTCGCCGCGGGAAGTTCGGGGAACTCATGGATTGAGCCCTGGTTTATCAACTTCGGCATCGACGAATGGAACGACTCCGTGGGGGGACCGGCTCGTGGAGCGGATTTCTCAGCGTGAGGATCGAAATGGGTTGCAACCTCGGAGGCCGGAGGGCAACTAATATCGCCCTCCGATCGTTGGCCTCCATTTGAGAACGACGGAAGCGCTGCAACCAAATGAGTCTGATCCCTCCGCAAACCGCAGGCCGCCGCCGGTGGTCCCTCCCGGGGCGCCACTCGGTCCCGGTTCCGGCGTTGTCGGGCGTGTTGACGCTGCTCCTGGGGGCCTCCCCGCTTCACGCCCAGGAGGCGCTCCGGAGCGCGCTCTTGCTGGACAGGTCGATCGAACAACGCCCGCCACAGGCGGCGGGTTCCGCACCCGTGGCGGAGGGGCCCCACCTCGGGCCCGTGGGGCTCACGTTGAGCCTCTACGAGCGAGCCTCGTACGAGGACAACATTTCGCTCCTGGAGCGATCGCCCCGCCCCGACACGATCCTGGGGAGCGGTGCGAAGGTGGGTCTCGACTGGGCTGCCACGGAACGATCCTCGCTCCGGTTCGGGACGGAGGTGGGTTACATCGAATACCTGCGAAACCGCCAGAACAGCGGGATCGAGATCCAGCCCGACTCCGCCCTCACGTACCAGGTGACGGCCTCCGATCTGGTCGTGACACTCTTCGACCAACTCAGCTACTCCCGGCGCGTGCTCACGGAGGGGGCCCTCGCCAATGTCACCTCCCTCCCCCGGCTCAACAACACGATTGGTGCCCGGCTGGCATGGTCCCCGGGCCGCTGGTCACTGGAGCAAAGCTACAGCCACAACACGTTCATCGCGGAGTCCAAGGCGTTCGAGTACCTGAACCGGTCCTCGGATTTCCTTTTCCTCCGCGCCGGCTGGGGCTTCACCGAGGCCACCCGGGCCGGGCTGGAGGCCAGCGCCACGCTCACCGCCTACGACGTCTCCAAGGCCAACGACAATCATGCCATCAGCCTCGGTCCCTTCGCCGAATGGCAGATCCTCCCAACCTTGCGCGTGACCGCGCGCGGGGGCCCGAGCCGCACGTACTTTGACTCCTCACAGGCAGGGGCGGCATCTGCGACCCTTCGCGCCTATTTCCTCGGCGGGGAGCTCACCCAGCAACTCACCCCCTTCCTGAGCCACACTCTCAACGTCACCCGCGATGTGCAGCCCGGGCTGTACCAGGGAAGCAGCTACATCGAGGAGCTTCGCACCGGGTACACGGTGAACTGGGCCCTCACCGCCTGGATGACTGCGGGGCTCAGCCTCTTCTGGGAGAGCGGAAAGCAGCCATTCCCAGTGCAGGCCGCCCCAAACGCTCTGATCCTGGTGCCCGAGAGCTACGACCGCTACGGACTTGGGCCAAGCCTCGGCTGGCGCTTCACAGACCATTTCAGCCTGAACGTGGGCTACGCCCACACCGACCGCCACTCGACTCTCAGGGGACGCGGCTACCAGAGCAACTCCACCTCCCTCCAGCTCTCGTATTCGTTCTAACCCCCCCCTCGATCAAGCCTCCACGCAAACCGACAACCGCCGACACCGTATGAACCAAGACCCAGAGATCCGTCACAGCTCGTCCACCCCACTCTCCCCCCGGGGGCTCGCCGTCGCCACCGCACTCCTGCTCCTCTGCACCTGGATCTCGGGATGCGCCTCCGGCGGACCGGGCCACAGTGGCCAGCCGACCCCGGCTGATGCCGCCGCCGGCAGTCCGAGCTACTCCAGCAACCTCCTCCGCGAGGGAGACCTCCTGAACATCACGTTCCAATACTCGACGAACTTCAACGTTCTCCAAAAAATATCCATCGACGGCTCCCTCAACCTGGAGGGAATCGGGATGGTCAAGGCGGCGGGAACCACCCCGATCGAGCTTCAGGATGAGCTCGCCCGGCGCTATAAATCGCAGATCAAGGAGGACGTCATCACGGTGAAGCTCATCGGAGCCGCCGCCGGGGTGTACGTCGTGGGCGCAGTGCTCCGCCCGGGAAAGATCAGCATGGACCACCCGATGACCGTGCTTGAGGCGGTGATCGAGGCCGGCGGATACGAGGCCACCCGAGCCAACCTCTCGGGTGTCACCGTGCTCCGCATCGTCGACGGGAAGGAGCAGACCTATCGCGTCGACCTGCATCGGCTGATCCAGGGCCGGGACGTCACCCCGTTTTACCTCCGCCCGTCCGACGTCATTCACGTGCCGACGAAACGGTTCAACTTCTAGCCCGGACTCCTCGGGCTGACCGCGCCGGGGCGTCAACCCGGGCTTCCCCGCGCTCGGTTTTCGCAACGCGCCAGGGCATGAGAGGCCGGCTCCCCCCGGGCGATCGCCTCCGCGTGGAGCCGTTGTGGGTTCACGTAAGTCGAGGGGTACTGGATGCTCGGCGGGGGTTCTGTGGCTTCGGTGTTCGGGTCGGGTGACGTTTGATCAACGACAACACCGTGAACCTGCCGAAGCGGCTTTGGTTCCCGCCCGATCGCGTTCATTAGAACGAGCTTAGATCGCCATCCCGGACGCCCTCAAACTGGAGCCCAAGGTCTCATAACAGGATGCCGTGCAGCACGGGCAACCCCTATATTGCTCACGACAAGTTGGCCCATCATTAACGAGCTGAAACGCGTGACAACCCACCAGCATCCACTCAGCCGGCTGGCGATCGCAGCCCTGCTGCTCGCGGCAAGCCCTGACCCGGCCCGCGCGGCCCTCCTGGCCGACTCCGGCGGATCGGGCATCCTTTCACCCTCACCGGCCTTCACAGGCATGGTTCCAGTCGCTGAGTCAGCCTACGATCGGGCCGTCACCGCAACCCTCCTCAGCGGGGTCCCGGGCACGCCGGTCGCAGGGTACAACTTCTGCCTTCCCGCCCCGAGCCTTGCCGCAGCAATCGTGGCATACGACAACTTCACCTCGCCCAGCGGCCCGGAGCTGCGGAAGGCGATCTGGACGCTCTCTCATGCGGGGGCCGCCACGGTGGCCCCCACCTCCCAGTCCGGCGCCTCCGCGGGAGGGGTCTTGTCCAATCCGGCCCATTTTCAAGAGCCCGCCATCCCCCGAAACGGCGGCCTCCGGTTTCATTCCGGCAGCCACGGCTACGGACATCCGACGGACGATCGCTTCGATGACGATCACGAGCACTCGGGGGACCACGGCGGGTATGTCCCGGAGCCGGGCACCTATGTCGCGGCCGGTTCCCTGCTCCTCTACCTCGCCGGGGCCTGGGTCAGAAGGTGCCTTCGGAAGCAACCGATGCGAGTGCCGGGGTTGGGCTGAGAACCCCCTCCGCTCCTGCGTGAGGCTGCGGGCGCGAGGCTCCCTGCATTTCTGATTTACGAGGTGGGTGGTGCCGCTGAATCTGCGGAGCTCGGACGTTGGAGGTCGTGATCCGATGGTCCGAAGAGCCTTGGACAGCCGCTGATGCCCCGCCGGCCCTGCCCGCACTGGACCCCGGTCAACGCGCCCCCACCTCGCCCTTCTCCCCGCCCGCCCCGAACAAGAGCCCGCCCCGGGCCCGCGGCCGGCAGGTCCGGAAACCGGCGCGCGGAGGCAGGCGGCCTACAGGCGGGCCTTCGCCGCCCGCACCAACTCGCGTTCCTCGGGAAGGAGCTTCGCCTTCTCGGCGAGCTTCAGCGGCTCCCGGGCCGCATCGGCCCGTCCCGCCTGCGCCAGAACGACCCCATAGTAGGCGGCAACACTCGGTACTCTTGTGTAAAAGTCCTCCTTCACCTTGTCAAAGGCCCTGACGGCATCCTGGGGCTTGTTCTGGAGAAGGAGCGAGAAAGCGTAGGTGGATGCGTAAAACGGGTTGTCGGGAGAGGACTCGAAGGCCTCCCGGGCCATCCGGTGTGCGTCGGGCAGATTCGATTTCCTCAACAGCGAGACCGCCGCGAGGTTGTTCTTGAGCCGGGTGTCGGTCGGTTCGGCTGAATGCATCTTCGTGAGCAGGTCGGCGAGCCCGCGGCTGTTACCTTCAGCGTAAAAGAGCCCGATCAGCTGATCCAGCGCCCAGCGCTCCTTCGGAAACCGGAGGGCGATTTCCTGCAGCACCTCCGCGTCCTCGGCGATCCACCTCCAGGAGGAGGCAAGCTGATTGAGCCGGACGAGCCGGTCGAGCCGCTGAGCGGAGAGGCGCATCGCCCGCTGCCACGTCGTCCGCGAGGCGCTTTCCTGGTCAAGGGAGCGAAGGGCCAGGGACTCCAGCGCCAGGCGGTAAAAGCTCATCTCCCCCCAATCCTTCCTCGCAACAGTCCCGTGCAGCCCCTTCCAGTCCCTGACCGCCATCTGGCACTCGCTCTCAAGGAGCGGGACCGGGAGATTCGTGCGGGTGGAGGGCGGCAGTCCAGCCAGCCATCGAAGGGTGTTCGTCGGGCCCTCGGCCACCGCCATCCAACGCCCCAAGGCGGTGGCATGCTCGGAGGATCCCGCTGCCTCCAGCTCCAGGGCGGTCCGATAGGGAGGATATTGCGGGTGCCTGGCATTTCTCAGCATCTGAAGCCGGGCGATCTGATCCACATAGGCCGAGTTGGTCAGGCCAACGAGCTCCCGGGAAAGGAGCTCCGCCCGATCCCAGGCCTTCCTGGCGTCCGCATCCGCGACGAGATACCGGAGGGCGGTCAGCCGGAGGATCGACTGAGCGGGCACCTTTTCCAGCGACTGGCGGGCCGAGGCAGCGACGCTCTCGTTCGTCGAGTGGATGTGGATGGTGGCCAGGTTCATCAGGATCGACGGGTTGCCAGGCTCCTGTTTCAGCGCCTGCAGATATTGATCCTCGGCCTCCGCCGGCATCCCGAGACTCCACGCCAGGGCGCCCGCGACCTTGTGGAACGCGACCGTTGCCCGGCCCTTGTCATCAAGGCCCGACATGGCCTGGGCGGCGCTGGTGGAATCGCCAAGCTTGAGGGCCGTCTCCGCCCAGGCCAGGCGGTATTCCGCGCTGTTGGTCTGGAGTTGCGAGGTCCGGATCCGCCAGGTGAGGGCGGCCGGACTCCCGTTCGCCTCAAGCATGTCCGCCGTGAGCCTGCTGGCCTTCAGGCTGAGGGGATTGAGCTGCAGGGCACGCTGAAGCGATAGGCTCGCGTTGCGGTAATCCTTCCGGTCGAGGGCGGCCTCGGCCTCGGCCACGAGCCGGCGTTCGGAAGCCCTCCGGTAGGCCTTGCGCCCCCCCCATCCACCAAAACCGACCAAGCCGATGACCAGCAGGAACACGATGGTCTTCTTTACAAACCCGTTCATAGCATCTGTGAGTGAGAGTGAAGGACCCCTCAAGCCAGGCCTCCGTGGCGGGAGACCGCAGAGGAGAGCCCTCTCGGGAATTCAGTCTTATAGCACGATACGGGGCCTGGGAGAGGGCTGGCAAGTGACGTTCCCGTCACGGAAGGATGCCCGTTTCGTAATGGTCGAACGAACCAATGCCCCGGTGCGAAACCCTCCCTCAGGGATTGGGGCGCTGGGGCCGGGTCTTCCGGTAATCCTCCCGCCATTGGCCCGGGCTCAGCCCGACCTCGCGCTTGAAGACGAGGTTGAAGAGACTGTGCGACTGGTAGCCGCTCTCGAGGGCGACATCCAGGACCTTGGTGTTCGTGGACGCGAGCAGCTGCTTGGCACGCGCAAGCCGGATCTCGGTCTGCTTCTGTCGAAACGAGGTGCTGAACTCCGCTCGAAACAGCCGGCTCAGATGACGTGGGCTGCAGTTGAGACGCTTGGCCAGGTCACTGATGTTGACGCTCCGAAACTCCGAGGTCGGCATCTCCTGAATCAGGCTTCGCAGCCGGTCACGCACGGAGAACACCTCCGCAGGGGCGGACTGCTGGCGACGGAGATCGGCCCGGAACAGGTCGGTAAACATCTGAAGCAACTGGAACCGGTGGGCAAGGTCCGGGTCCCGCCTCCCCCGAACGAGCTCCCGAAACCGGATTGCGATCGGGTCCGAGCCCGGCAGGATCCGGGCGACGCACGCCGCCTCCCTGGCGATCCGCTCAAAGAAATGCTGCTCCCCCAGGCTGACCAGCCCCGTCAACTGCTCCGGCTCGACGCAAAAGAAGCTCAACGCCACCTCGGAAAGCTGGCTTGCCCGGAGCAGGCCCTTGAACGTGGCGGTCAGGACCACCATCGTCCCGGCAGAGAGCTCGCTCGTCCCGTCGGGATGACGCCAGTAGCCAATCCCCTCCACGAGCAGGATAAGACACCATCCACGAACCTGCGGCGCCCACTCCGCCCCGGGAGGGAGGCGAAGCTCACTGATCGTGAGGTGGCGTGTGAACGGCGGCTCAGACATGTGCCGACATTCAGGCAATCCCGTTACGACCCGAAGTCACCGGCATCACGATCGGGCAAAGAGTCCCCGCGGCCGAACTGCATAATGGCCGAAAACTTGCAGCCCGGCCTACTCCTCCTCCTCCTCGGCGCTCCCCGCGGCACTGAAACCGGTGTCGGTGCAGATCCCACGGCGTGTCGCCTCAACGAACGCGATCATCTGGCGGGCCGGCTCCCCGTGATACTCGCGCGACGCCGCCGCCAGGGCCTCCCGAAGCTTCCACCCCCTGCGGAACAGGTCGTGGTACAGCCGCTTGAGCTCAAGCCGCTGCTCGGAGGAGTATCCCGCACGCCGCAGCCCGATGATGTTCAGCCCGCACATCCCGTTCCGCCCCCGGGCAACCGTGAACGGGGGGAGATCCTTGCTGATGGCCGCCCCTCCCTGCATCAACGCGAGCATCCCAACCCGCGCGAACTGGTGCACAAGGGAGTTGCCCGAAAGGAAGGCCCGGTCCGCAACCGTCGCATGGCCGGCGAGGAGGGCGCCGTTGGCAATGATGGTGTTGTTGCCAACGATGGCATTGTGCCCGACATGGGCGTTGGCCATGATGAAATTCCCAGACCCGATCCGCGTGTCGTCGCTCAGTTTGTTCGAGCGATGCACACTCACGTGCTCCCGGAAAACATTGTTGTCCCCGACCTGGAGTCGCGTCGGCCCACCGTCATACTTCAGGTCCTGGGGGGCATCCCCGATCACGCATCCGGTGTGGAAGACGTTGCCCGCCCCAATGGTCGTGTGCCCCGTGATATGGGCATGGGGGCCAACGCGACATCCCGGTCCCAGGACGACATGGGCGTCGATGATGGCGTACGGGCCCACCTCCACCGTCGGGTCGAGGCGGGCTCCAGGATCGATGATGGCGGTGGGATGGATCATGTGTTGCTGTGGAGAGACGGGTGGCTAAACCACCTCCATGGGGCACTGCGGGAGGGCGTCCAGGAAGGCCTGGCCGTACCGCTTGACCAGGACCCGGTTGTCGAGGACTGCGACGATCCCACGGTCGTTGCGCGTGCGGATCAGGCGACCCACCCCCTGGCGGAACTTCAGAATCGCCTCGGGAAGGGAGAACTCCGCGAACGAGTTCCCCCCGCGGGCCTCGATCGCCTCGAGCCGGGCCTCCACGAGCGGATGGTCGGGCACCGCAAAGGGAAGCCGCGTGATGATCACGTTCGAGAGGGCCTCGCCCGGGACATCCACCCCCTGCCAGAAACTGTCGGTGCCAAAGAGCACCGAATCGACATCCGCCTTGAAGCGCTCGAGCATGGCCGACCGGGGCATGCCGGTCCCTTGAATGAAGCACTCGAGCCCCAGCTCCCCGAAGAACGGCTGCATCGCCTCGCCCAGCTCCTGCATGAGCCGGGTGTTGGTGAAGAGGACAATGGCCTTCCCATGGGTCATCCGGATGAAGTGCTGGATCCAGTGCACCAGGGCGTCGCGATAGGCGGGGTCCCGGGGGTCAGGCATCTTGCCCGCCACAAAAAGCCGCATCTGGGTCGGGTAATCGAAGGGCGACCCGACCTGGAGGAGGCGGGCCGACTCCGCCCCGATCCGGCTCGCGAAATATCCCAGCGGAGCGCCGCCACCGGCCGCGGCCCGCCCCGAGGGGCGGCGGAGGGGTGCCGCTCCCCCGGCAGGCGGATTGGCCCCGCCCTTGCGGCCCGCCACATCCGCCACCGCCAGGGTGGCGCTGGTGAGGATCACGGAGGTTTCGCTCTGGAAGAGGCGCTGCCGGAGGAACTCGGCGACGTCGATGGGAGCCGCGTTGAGGGAAAGGTTCTTCTGGTGCCGGCCGCTCCGCTCAACCCAATAGACGTACTTCTCCCCGGACTGCGACAGGAAAGTGGCCACCTCCTCGCGAAGCTCGCCAAGCCGCCGGTTGCACTCCTGCAGCTCCTGGCCGATCTCGGCGTCGGGGGAGGTCTCGATCAGATGGACGATGCTCTCCCGGAGCACCTGGACCCCCTGGGTGATGGAGTCGGGGACCAGGTCCGGCTGGCGGATGCGAAGCTCCGACCAGGCCCGCCGCCTGGCTCCCCCGCCGGGGGCCTCCTCCGCGGGGGCGGGCCCATCGTTGCGGATCCCCCGGGCCAGGGAGTCGCAGGTCTCCTCGATGACTGAGAAAAACTGGTCCGACTGCTCAAGGAGCGCCGTCACCCTGTCCACCGCCTTCCCCTGGCGGAGCGTCGTGAGCAGCCCCTTCCCCGACTTCGGATTGTAGAGCCTGTTGAGGGCGAAGCGCACCTGTCCGCTCGAGACACTGAGGCCGACATGCCGTGAGGCGGTCGACTCGACGGTGTGCGCCTCATCAAAGATCACGAAATCGTTCTTGAACAGGATCCCTCCGGTCGGCTCCTCGGCCCCGGCCAGCATGGTGAAGAAGAGGGTGTGGTTCAGGACCAGGACGTCGGCGCTCAGGATCCGACTCCGGGCGCGCTGAAAGAAGCAGGCGCCATGCTCCTTGGCGAAATCCGACCCGGTGCCACACACCTTTGGCGAGCAGAGCCCGCGTTCCGAGCAGACCGAGGACCAGACCTTCGGGTCGGGCTCGATCTGGAAATCCGACAAGCTCCCATCCCGGGTCTGTGAGGCCCAGTCGCGAATCCGCTGCAGCTCGGCCGCCTCTGGCCCGGTGAAGAGGCTCTCCGACTCCCGGAGCGCCCGATGAAGCCGGCGGTTGCAGAGGTAGTTGGCCCTCCCCTTGAGCATCGCGTACTGGAACGGGACCGGGAGCACCTTCCCGAGGAGGGGCAGATCCTTCTGGGCCAGCTGCTCCTGAAGGTTGATCGTGTGGGTGCAGATGATCGCCTTCTTCTTGCGGGCGACGGCGAAAAGGATTGCCGGGACAAGGTAGGCCAGGCTCTTGCCGACCCCGGTGCCGGCCTCCACCGCCAGGTGCTCATTCTTGACGAGGGCCCGCGCGACCGCGACGGCCATCTCCTGCTGCTGCGGGCGATACTCGAACGCGGGATCCTGGGCCAGAAGCCCCTCCCGTGAGAAGATGGCCTCCACCTGCTGCACCAGGTCCTGGCCGACCGGCGCGGGGTACTCATCGTGGAGGCTGATCATTGCGTCCTGAAACAGTGGGCCTGCAGGTGGGGGGAGGGGCGGTCAGCTTTCCCTTGGGCGACGCACCACCACTTCAAAGGCCGCCTTGTTCTTAACGATCATGTTCGCCGGAAGGATGCTCCTCCAGTGGACGTTGGGGTAGATGACCGAGCCCCGCCCCAGGATGGTTCCCGGGCTGAGGACGGCGTTGCACCCGACGTCGACATGGTCGCCGATGAGCGCCCCGAATTTCCGGAGCCCGGTGTCGTGGGGAAACCCCTCCAGCTCCACCATGACGTTTCCGGGGACGAGCTTCACGTTGGAGATCTTCACCCCCGCCCCGAGATGGGCCTTGTAACCCAGGATCGAGTCCCCCACGTAGTTGAAGTGCGGGACGGTGCAGTCGTTGAACAGCAGGGCGTTCTTGAGCTCGCAGGCGTTTCCCACGACGCAGTTGTCGCCGACGATCACATCCTCCCGGAGGTAGGCGTTGTGACGGATCTGGCAGTTGCGACCGATGATCGCGGGCCCCTTGATCATCGCCCCATCCTCAACCACGGTCCCTTCCCCGATGAACACCTGGTCCCCGATGAAGGCGCGCCCTTCGCAACGGTTCTTGAGCCCCGGCCGGAGGTTTGCGGCGAGGTACGGCGCAATGCGCCGGAGCGCCTCCCAGGCATACGTGCACCCGTCGAAAAGGGCGGCATGGGAGGTCTGTTTCAGATCGAACAGGTCCGATGGACTGAACATGGGGGCACGCTAGCAGCCGGAACAAAAAGAGGAAGGATTACCTGCCGGGGCGACGGGGCTACTCGGCGTCGGCCGGCGGTTTCTGGCGAAGGTTTTGGAGCGCGGCGACGGCGGCCATGCTTTCGGCCTCCTTCTTCGACTTGCCGAGCCCCCGCCCCAGCTCCAACCCGCCATGTTTGACCCGGCATTCGAACACCCGGTCGTGGTCAGGCCCGCTGACCGAGGTCAGCTCATAGTCGGGAGGCTGGTTGGAGTTTGATTGAAGGGTTTCCTGCAGCTCCCCCTTCGGGTTGTCGAGGTTTGGGATCTCCGTCAGCTCTCCAAAACCTTCCCGGAAGCAGCGGAGGACAAAGTCGCGGGCGGTCTCGTAGCCGGCATCGAGGAAGATCGCCCCCACCACCGCCTCAAGGGCATCGGCCAGCGCCGACTGCCGGGTGCGGCCGCCGCTGAGCTCCTCGCCGCGACTCAGGATCAGGTAAGCCCCCAGGTCGAGGCGCCGGGCCTGGTTTGCGAGTGTCCGCCGGTTGACCAGCTGGGCACGCGCCTTGGTGAGGGGCCCCTCTCCGAACCCGGGAAACTTGCCATACAGCTCGTTCGTGACAACAAGCCCCAGAACGGAATCGCCCAGGAACTCCAGCCGCTGGTTGTGCTGCGCACTGCCGGAGGCCTCGTGAGCCACCGAGGGATGGGTCAACGCGAGGGAGAGCAGCTCCGCCCGGCCAAAGCGGTATCCCAACTTCTCCTGAAGTTCGGCGAGATCGGCCACGGGGGGGTTAACGATCCGCCGCGGCAGCCGCGGGCTCCACCTCGGGAGGGAGTGGGGATTCGGGGGATCCGGCCGACTCGGAAACAGGGGGAGGATCCACCGGTGCCGATGCCTCGGCCGGGACCGGCCCGGCCTCGGGGGAAGCGGGGGCCGAAGCCTCCGGCCCCGGGGGGCCTGCAAGGCCGTGCTCCAGGAGCGACGACACCAGGCGCTGGACCTCCTCGAGCTGGTCCAGCTGAAGGTCGGGATCAGGGATCGTAAAGATGTCGCCCGTCTTGGGCTGCTCGTAGATGAACGTCCGCCGCCCATCCACCCTGAGCTGCTCCTTCACCCGGAGCAGGCGCTTCCGCTCCAGCATGACCGCCAGGATGTAGCTGGCCCCGAGGTAGGCGGGATCACTCAACTCCACGAGCTTTCGGAGGAGCGTCTCGGCTGTGTCCTTGCGGATCGCCTCAGGCGGGGCGGCGGGGGGAGCCTCATACTCGCCGGTCCAGTGGGAGAGGAACCCCTTCCGATCCCGGGCCTCGGCGAACTGCCGACCCCAGCAGTCGACGCAGATATCCATCCGCAGGAGCTCCCGCTTCTCGTCGAAGAGGAGGGTGTGGTACGACGTCCCGCTACGAAACTCCTGACCACAGCTCTGGCAGGCGTGGGAGCGGGATTGAATATGCCATTCGTTCATTCGGAGCAGCCCTTGAGAATGCTGACCGTTATTATTGTGAAGCGCCTCAGGACTGCAATGGCAAATGGGGGGGAAGTCAGCGGGGAAAAGCGGATGGCGGTTGGGGAGAGGCCCCGGCAATCGGCCCTTCTGAAACACCACCGAACGAACTTGCCGGAGCCTCACCCCAGCCGCCACGTACCGACCTGCCGATCATCCCCTCCAGGCCTCATCGTGGGGGGGAGTGCAGCGGGATCCGCGGCTTGGTAAAGTCGTGTTCCCGTTCCCTCACGATCAGCACGGGACAATCGGCGTGCTGCGCCACGCGCTCTGCCGTGCTGCCCAGGAGCATGTGAGCCAGTCCGGTGCGACCATGTGTGGCGACAATAATGAGGTCTGCATCGAGCTCCTTGGCGGCATTCACGATCTCCACGTGCGCGTTTCCCATCCGGACGACGGACTCTATGGCCAGGTCGTCGCCCGCCTCAGCCTCCAAGGTCGCCAGCTGCCGACGTGCCTGCTCCTGCAGCCGGGTGTCGAGGAGGCCGACATCCACCGTTGTCATCTCGGGCATCGGGATGAACGGCTCGACCACGTTCACCAGGATCAGCTTGGCATCGAACTGCTCGGCGAACGGGATGGCGTATTGAAGCGCCTTCTTGGAGCACTCCGAGAAGTCCATCGGAACCAGGATCCTCTGGATGCTGAAGAGGCTGGGAGCCGGGTTTCCGGCGGCCTCCCGTCCTGCGGGCATCTGTGACTCCCGGGCACCGAGTTCGACCGTGACCCCGCCCGTACCTTTGGTTGGTTTGATTTTCATATGGGCCTCGCTTTCCTGGTCACTGTTGGGTTCTTTGCCGCCCGTTTCCTGCTGTCCCATCTCCACCCTAGAGTCACTCCCCTTGGGGGGCTTGTCCGCGATTGTCCAACCAAGATCCAAACTTGAGGCCAACCGCAGATCAGGCGGATCCAAACAGGGAAGGGATTTAACCGCGGATTTCGCGGATTGTCGCGGATCGGACTTCTGCCTTGGGCCCATCTGCCCCATACGGGGTGCAACCTCCCCCACCCCCGGTTGTCGCAAGGCCGAGCAGGTCAACCACCGATCTCGAGAGTTCCCACAGTTCACAGTTCCCCTCCTGATCCCCGGTC